>CAZNGK010000101.1:0-6081 GCA_964572575.1 uncultured Thermoplasmatales archaeon
GTCAACCTCTTTTATCTCCTCCTTTTCCTCTTTTTTCTTATACAATCCCTTCATCCCTTAACCACCCTTATCTCTTCCTCTCCCTTATAAGGCTTGTAGCCTGCTGCTTTTACCTCTATATTCAGATAGCCTTCATTTTCCCTAAAATGAGGAGATAAAGAGATTGTTGTCTTTCCATTAACTGTTTTTCCAGAGCCAACGTCTCCTAGTCCATATATCACAACCTGAGCATTATCTATAAGATTGTTTTTCTCGTCCTTAACAGTCACTTCTATGGTAATTTTGCCATCATCTCCTATCTCATATGTATTTTTATCCCATGAAACCAGGAGAGATGGTGGAAGTTTTGTTGTTTCAATGTAGCCTACTACTAAAGCAAGTGCAGTTCCTCCAATAGCTATTGCCACTACAAGTCTTAATGGAAGTCCAATAACTCCTGATGTATTCATTTTATGTTCTCACAATGAGTATGCCTTCATCGTCCTCAAAATCCTGGTAGCCATGGGCTTTCACCAAAATTTTCATGTATACCTGTTGCTGGTTCTCCTCAAGTTTTGCATTCTGAACATTTATCTCCACAGTTCCATCTTCCTTCGTTTTTCCACTGGCGGTAGTATGGGCGCCTTGCAGAACAACGCTGGCTCCGCTTATTGGGTTTCCCTCACTATCCTTTACTTCAATAGTTGCTTTAAATGATATCGTTTTTTCTTCTGAGCCGGTGGCGTCCACTTCAACAACAAAACCATCTTTACCATTTATTTTTATGCAACTTGCAGTCATTGGTTTCTCAAATGTTATATATTTCATCATTGCCAGCACCGTCGCAAGCACAGCAACTGCAATTACCACAATAATAATCAATCTCATTGGTAAACCTTCTATACCCCTGTCATCTTCTCTGAATTTCAATTTTTCACCTCCTATCCGTATATACATAATGCATTTATAAAAATTACATTCTGTGTTAATCTGAATTTACCATATTACGCTATATATTGATAATCCATATTATTATTTCATCGCTTCCAGAATTTCCAGCATTATCATATGCGATGGCTTTTATAGAATGTGTGCCGAAGGAGAGATAGTCCCATGTCCATTCATATGGCTTTTCTTTATCCTGTGTCTGGAAATCATTGTCTATGTAAAATTCAACTCTGTTTATTCCTGATTCATGATTTGTTGCATTCACTTGAATAGTTATCCTGCCAATTATAACAGTTCTTCCAGTTATGGTTGGTATAATTTCTCTATCCTCTAAGTATAGATAGCCTTCCCTGGGCTTTATGAACTTAACCTGTGGATGAACCTTATCTATTTTAAATGATTCTACCTTTACCTCCTCTTCATTTCCTGCCTTATCTATTGAATAGAAGGAAATTTCATGAAATCCATCTTCAGATACAGTAAATGGTTCTTCATATTCATTCCATTTTCTGTCATCAATTTTGTAAAAAATCTTATCCACTCCAGACACACCATCTTCTGCACTTAGCGTTACTGTTACATTGCCTACATACCAATCATTACAACCAATTTTTCCAGATAAGTTACATTCTGTTACTGGAGATGTTTTATCTATTTTGAATTCTCTATACTTTGTTTTCTCCTTATTTCCTGCAAAATCTTCAGCATAATAGTATATCTTATGTAACCCCTCATTTTTTACAATGAATGGATATTTATATTCAAGCCATGGCTGTAAATCAAGCCTGTAATATGTTGTATTAACGCCAGTTCCAACATCATTGGATTCCAATTTTATTGTTACATTGCTCACATACCATCCATTCTCACCAATATCTCCAGATATGGTGCAATATGTTATGGGAGGAAGAGTATCTTTCTTTATTATGAAAGTATGGTTTGCTGATTTATTTTGATTGCCAAGTGTATCGTTTGCCCATATGTAATAAGTATAGATGCCAACAACATCATATGCATCTCTATAATAGTATCTTAGGCAACTGCCTTTCTTCATTGTCATATTTGCAACTGAACCATCTGGATATTTTATTATTACTCTAACACTGGCTACGCCATCAGCATCTGTGACATCACAGCTTATCTCTACCTCTTCTCCCTGCCAGGTTTCATTTGGAATTGCTTTAACATTCTTTATTTCTGGAGGAGAAGTATCAATGACAAGGCTTTCTGTAAAAAAGGAAGCTGTTATAATAAACAATGCAACGGCAAGCACCTTGCCTTTCATATATGTTTAATGGATCATGAATTATAAATCTAACGCCTTTATCTGAAAGGAATGCGAAAGATGAATAAGCAGTTTTTAATCGCCCAGAAGTTTTCGATTATCTATATTTTCATCTTTTATCTACATTTATTCTTTTTTATCCAATAAAAATGAATTGAATAAACCAATCCATTCATGATTTATATTTCGCAAATGATACTCACTTTATATTTCTAATCTTATATTTCTTCCATTCTCCACTGTAAAAATCCTCTACCTCTATATCTTTTACATCGTTAACATTTCTGCATATTTTTGCTATAAGTATACCTTTATTTCCTGCGTCTTTATAAAGCCTTGAGGAAAATATTGTAAGGCATTTTTCATATACAACCATGCCATTCATGTTATAATCATGTCCTCTTATGAAAGCCTCTGCTTCTATTTCTTCTAAAAATTCTCTCAAATCTTTATCATTGAATGGCATGCCTGCTCCTCTATACAAATTTGCTATCGCTGGATCACTCCATGTGAGCATTTCAATTGCTTCAACATCATTTTTATCAAGCCTATCCAGCTCTCCCGTCTGTAAAATTCCTCCATGTGCCACAAAAACATTGTTGAGTATTCCTGCAAGAGGCATTTCTTTGAAAGCATTGACATAGTATTCATATCTTTCGCCAGCCTCATATATAAATTCATGGGGAAAGCATGGAATTGCATAATTTGCTTCATGGTTTCCCTTTAACAAAAAAATTTTTTCTGGATATTCAAGCTTCATTTCTAGTAGAAAATCTATGTTTGGCAACGAACTCCCAACATCTGGTGGCGCTCTGTCTACATAATCACCAAGGAAAACTAGATAGTCAAATTTTTCATCAAAAAATTTCTTTACTATTTCTTTTGATACGACAACGTCACCATGCGTATCGCCTGCTACCATTATTTTTCCCTTTAATTTCAGAAAAGCAGGCTCACTGCTCATTATCTTAGTCACTTTTCTTATATTTTCTTCATCCATTTTGATAACTTTTTATATATGTCCAATCGACTTTATATAATTCTGCCCAGTGGAGCACATGTTCCATCATTGTTTTGTTATTGAAATCCATATAATCAATTGTTTCATTTACTTTTGCCGGCATATAATCCTTTTTATAAGTGCAATTTCTGTATATGAGCACAAATGGCTTTTTTCTAAATTTCTCATATGATTCATTTGTAAAGGGGATAACATTATACAATTTTACTCCCACACCTTTATCTTTCATAATGTCGTCTATTATGATATAATCTATTCTTTCATAGGAAACATTCTCTATCTTCCCATTTAACTCATCTGTGCAATTCAGCCAGTTGCTTTCACTCCACAGCTTTTCAGGATACCACATCTCTCCTTTTTTATCATAAGTTGTATTGAAACCATGAGCAAAAAGAAGGTTTGAAATTCTTTGATCAGATGCAATTACTGCATTTTTTGTTATATTTCCATCCATCCACTGAATTAAATTTAATGTGCTTTCTGGAATGCCTTCGCATAAACTTTCAGAATGCTCTCCTATTGGAATAGCACTTGTTGCATTGGCAACTATCACTGCAACTGCAAATGTGCCAATAGGAATGCGATGATGTTTTTTCATCAATCCTGCTATTCTTGGCATGCCATAGCCAACGAGCAATGCCAGAGGCTCCGAAATATATTCAATATGTCTTTCTGGATAAAGTGAATTGAAGCCAAATATGAGCACTGCAAGAAGTGAAATCAAAATTGCAAGAAACCATCCTCTGACATAATTTTCCCTTAAGTAAAGCCATCCAGCAGCTCCAAATCCAGCCATTAATGCAAAGGGTATTGTCCACAGCACAAATTCTGTTGAAAACCAGTGAAGCGTAAAAAATTGTCCAAGTCCAGCTGATAGAATTGTAATTGAAAATGCAATGGGAAAAAGGATGGCAACTTTTTTTGCAGTTGGTTTTACAATTGGCTTTGTCATAAAATCTGGGAAATATTTTCTCCTGATATAGACAAGCAGGAACGAGAAGAAGAATAGGAAATAGCACAAAAGAACAATTTGTATGGATGATAGAGGTATTTCTCCTTTCATAAAGGTATAATAGACGGGAGTGGCAATTAATGCCCAGTATGAAAAGGTGAAAGCAAGGGAAAAGAGGATATAGAATACATCTTCTCCAACATATTTTGTCCACTGATTGGAATGTAGATTCCTCCAGAATAAAATAAACATAATTGATATGAGATACATGTAAGTTGTTAAATGATGGGATAGAACTAATAGTATGGTGGAAGCATATAATGGACCAATCCATTTCCTACTTTTATGCGATTTTAAATATAGAAGCAATGAGAGGAGCAGAAAGAAATGTCCAACAGTAAGGGGGGCTGAATGAGATGTTTGGTATGCATGTATTGGTATGACTGCAAGCACTATGGCGCTTAGCAAGGCAGTTTTCTTTTCAAATCCAATTTCTCTTGCAATAAAATATATCAGGAGAATGCAAAGTCCTCCTAAAATTGGGCCAACTGCAAGAAGTGCCTGTAGCTCGCTTACTCCAAACGTAAAATGTAGGGCAGAGGCAATAACGTAGAGTATTGGAAAAAAATTATAGGATGAACCCCATCCCTGATATGGATAAAAATAAAACTGTTTTGTTTCTATAAATTTTTTTGTTAGGTAATAGTAGATGCCAACATCATTCCCCCATGCAGCATAAATGAAGAGAGGAATGGTTCTGATCACTATTGCCAGAATAACAATGCAGGCGAGCAAGAATCGATAATCTTTCAGCAATCTCCTTATTTCCATTCTCTAATTTTAATAATTGCGCATATATTTCCTTTTCCTTTTGATTAGCTTGGAGGTTGTATAAAGATGAGATAACGAATGAAAAAACATCATAATCATATTTCCTTATATGCGAGACGATGAGTTTTGATAAAGATGGGCTTAAAAATAACTTTTCAAATAGCGAATGTTGATATCCATTTTTTTCCGTCTATTCATCATCAAAACATCATCAAAAATAAATATAAATGGAAAGCATATACAAGATTGGAGGGCCCGTAGCTTAGCCAGGTTGGAGCGCTCGGCTGATAACCGAGAGGTCCGGAGTTCAAATCTCCGCGGGCCCATAACTCGCCTTATCTGTTATTTCAACCAACGCCCTCAATTTTGTCTTTCATTGATTTTTTAAGAAAAAAAGGAATCCTCAATTATAAGCTCTTTATGTGGTGAAAAACTAATTCATAAATATTTTATGAGATAAAGGTGATTTTACCTATAAAGTGTTATCTCTTCTTTCACTTTCATGTAATAAAAAATATATCTAAAACCCATAGATAAAATATTATAAACAAGATTATTATACCACATCCCAAACCATCTTTTCCATATGTATTATCTCCTTCCCTTATTGCTTTTATTCCCAAAACTATTGCAGCAATTGCAAATATTAGGGAAATTGAAGGTGAATGAATTAAAAACAAACCTATAATTCCTTTTAATAACGAAAATTTTCCCCATCTCGTTTCCACTCTCTCCATCCCATATTTTTTATATTCTTCTCTCAATCCTAAAAAACCTGCTATAATACACATTGAGCCAATAAGAAGGAAAACTATCCCATAAATAAAGAGATGATTTTTAAAAAATGTAAACAAAAATAAGCCGACAATAGATACTCCTATTCCGGAATAGAAAATCATCTTATACTCTTTAATCCTTTTAGGGTCTCCAAAAATATCTTTGGATAGATTTTCCTTATCCATATCTTTAATAAAGGATATTAAAATAATATTTTTGTTAATTTGCCATTTGAGACCATCAACTTAAGAATAATTTTATAAACTCCTCCTTTAATTTTTCCATGAA
>CAZNGK010000102.1:0-6049 GCA_964572575.1 uncultured Thermoplasmatales archaeon
GCTAGATATGAAGGTCCACAGCCTGTAGGAGATGCAGATAATGATGGAAAAAATGAATTGCTTATAGGAGGAAGAGATCCTTTTATGAGAGTAATGAAATATGATGAAAACAAAGGCTACTATGAGCAGACAAAGCTAATTGACCCAGTCTTTGGCATTGGCTATGGAATATCGGTAAGAATAGGAAATAATTGGTATCGCCTTCCTCAACCTTTTGGCTCCGCCACAGGCTTTGGAATTGCAAACATAGACAATGATGGAAAAAATGAGATAGGCGTTGCCTGGGGCCGCCATTTCTCAGCTTTTAAATGGGATGGGCATAGATATAAAATGATGGGACGATATGTCATAATAGGGAGAGATGAATGGGGAACAACGCTTGATTGCATAATAGGAGACTATGACAATGATGGAGAAAATGAAGTCATTGTTACTGGCGAGTTTCAAAATGAAGCATCCTTGATAGCGTTAAAATGGGATGGAAAAGAATTTGTAAAGGAAGCAGAATGGGGGCATTATCCCATATATTTCCCATGGATTGCAGATGTTGATAACGATGGATATAATGAAGTGATAGTTGGACATGGAAGAGAGCTTTTTGTGTTAAAATGGGATGGCAATGAATTTACAGCTCATAAAATTGATAGATTTTCATATCAGATATTTGGATGTGTTGCAAAAGATAGCAATGGAGATGGAATAAAGGAAATACATGTTACATTTGGCTATCCAAGCCTTTGCATTTATAGATGGAATGGTACAGGCTATGAAAAAATATTTGAAGAAACGTGGTATGGCGAGGAAAGCACAATAGAAGCAATTGATGTTGGTGATGTTGACAACGATGGTATAGCAGAGGTATGTGTTGGAACAGATAAAATCCATATTTTGCAGTGGAATGGACTAAGCTATGAAGAAGAGTATTTCATAGGGGAAACTCATGGATGCCTTGCTGTAACCTGTGTTGGAGATTTTGACAACGATGGCAAGCTGGAGATAAATGCTGGAGCAGTATTTGCAGGCGAGAATGAAGAATATGAATCATGGATATTTAAATACGTGAATGATTGAATCATTTACAAAGAAGAATAGAATTAGAAACATTGCTACGAGTTAATAAATGATAAACAGGTTGCATAGTCTATGAAATTTATTGTTAACAAAATCATTGTCAATAGAAAATAGATTCCTTCATTTTTCAGAAGCCCTAAAAAATCATTAATCTTATATACCTCTCTCCAATAAAATGTAGGGATGGGATGTATTTAAAAGGGATTGTGCTTGAAAACTTTAAATCATTCGGAAGCAAGGTTAGCATACCTTTTCTTCCCGGCTTTACAGCCATAACAGGCCCAAATGGTTCTGGAAAATCAAATATTGTAGATGCCATCCTTTTTGTCTTAGGCGTTAGGAGCCCAAAAATGATGAGGGCTGGAAAGCTAATTGATTTAATTTATAAAGGAGATAAAGAAGCAAAATATTGTAAAGTTTCTTTAATTTTTGATAATTCTTCAAGGGCAATGCCAATTGATAGTGATGAAGTTGTTCTTACAAGGAAAATAAAAATCTCTCCCCTGCCAGATAATCCTCTCAATTTTTACAGCTACTTTTATATCAATGGAAAATCAGCTTCTCTTAACGAATTTATTGATTTACTTTCATCAGCAAATATATCGCCCAATAGCATAGTCCAACAGGGGGATGTAACTGCTATTGTTGAAATGGGAGATATGCAGAGGAGGAAAATAATAGATGAAATTGCAGGAATAGCAGATTTTGATAGAGAAATAGAGAAAGCTCAGAGGGAAAGGGAAGAAGTTGAAAGAAATATGGAACACATCGAAATAATTTTGGGCGAAATAAAAAAGCAGATACGCCAATTAAAAAGAGAAAGAGATGAAGCGTTGAAATATAAAGAGTTGACAGATGAGCTCGAAAAAAGTAAGGCAATGCTTTCATACAAAAAAAGGATGGAGATAGAAAGAGAAATGAATGAAGTGATGAAACAGATAGAATCCTATGAAAAAAATAAGCAAAGTTTAGAAGAAGAAGTTGCAAATCTTAAGAAAAAGTATAAGGATAAGCAAATAGAGTTTCAGGAAATAGAAGATAAGCTTGCTGAAATGGGTGGAGAAGAGCTTTTAGAAATAAAGGAAAAAATTGATTTTTTCAAGGAAGAATCAATAAAGGCAAAAGAAAAGATAAATTATTACAGGAAGGAAATTGCTGAAAGAAGAGGAGAAATAGAAGAGATCGAGGGAATGCTTGGCAAAGTGCTTAAGGAAGAGAAGCAATATGAAAATAAAATAAAAAATTATAACAAGGAATTAGAAAAAATAGGAAAAGAAATTAAAAAGAAGGAAGAAGAGCTTGCCAAGAAGAAAAAAGAAGTTGAAAGTTCTGATGAAAGAGCTATGCAGATAGGCAGAGAGATTGCAAAGATAAAGAAGGAATATGAAAAGCTATTAGATGAAATACATGTGCTGAAACTTGAAAAAGATAGAATAAATAAGCAGAAGGAAAGTGTATCTCTCCAGTTAAATGAATTGAGAGAAAACAAAAATAGTTTTGAATTTGAATTAAAAGAATTGAAATGGGAAATAAGTCAGATAAGAAAGGAAGAAAAAGAGAGAAGTAGCAGAAAAGAAAGACTTGAGAAAAATCTTTTTGAAAAGAAAAGGCAAGAAGCAGAGATAGGAGAAAGACTAAGAGAAATTGATAAGGAGATACTTCATATACAAAGAGAGCTTTCTAAGCTGAAGGCAAGAGAAGATGCCTCCTCCTTTTCTGTAGCTGCAAGAGAAATTCTGAGATTGAGAGACGAAGGAGTTATAAAGGGAATTCATGGGAGTATAGCAGAGCTTGGAGAGGCAGAGGAGAAATACCGAAGGGCTTTGGAGGTGGCTGCTGGCAGGAGGATTGAGGCAATTGTTGTTGAGGATGATGAAATTGCAGCAAAGTGTATAGAATACTTAAAGAAAAATGGATATGGAAGAGTAACCTTTTTGCCATTGAATAAGCTTGTCAAAGGAAAACCAAGGGGAAAGGCTTTGCTTGTTGTTAGAAATGAAAACGCCATTGGATTTGCTATCGATTTAATCTCTTTTGATAAAAGATATGAGGCAGCTTTCTGGTATGTATTTGGCGACACCATAGTTGTGGATAGCTTGAACACAGCTCGCTCATTAATGGGAGGAGTAAGGCTCGTAACTTTAGATGGAGAGCTTATTGAATCATCAGGAGCAATTACAGGAGGCAGCTTGCCAGAAAAAAGCTTGTTTGGAATTGGAGATGCAAAGAAAATTGCAGAGCTAAATGAAAGACTCAGGGAAGCAGGAAATGAGCAAGAAATTCTCACTAAAAAACTAATGGAAATAAAAGACGAACTTGGGGAAATAGAAGAGGAGTTGCGAGGCATTTCACCAATTGAAAATGAAAAGCTTGAAAGAATGGAAATCAGAAAAAGAGAGATAGAAAGTAAACTTAAATTGATTACCAATGAATTAAATAAAAAGGAGGAGGAATGGAAGAAAATTGAGGAAGATTTTAGTCAATTAGAAGAGAAAATAAGGGGAAAAGAAAAGGAGATAGAAAGGCTGGAAGAGCTGAAGAAAAGGAAAGAAAAGGAGTTAATGAGTATTGCAGAGAAAGAAGCAATGAAAGCAGTTAGCATACTGAAAGAAGAAATTGAAAAGCTTAAGGAGGAAGAAAGAAATATATTAGGAGAGATAAGAACCACTGAAAAAGAAAAGGAAATTATATCTTCAAAGAGAGAGGAGTGGGAAAGAAAGAAAAAGGAAAATGAGGAAAAAATCAGAGAAATTGAAGAGTTACTTAAAAACGAAGAAAGAAATTATGAAGAAAGTAGGAATGAACTGAAAACATATGAGGAAATGGAGAGGAAAATAATTTCAAAAACTAAAGGTTTGGCAGAGGAGAGAGACAGGCTATATAAGGAAATTGTAGAGCTTGAGAATAAAATAGATACGATATCAACAAAAATAGAGACATCTATCGACTTAATTTCGAAGGCAAAAGCAAGATTGCCTACTTTAGAAAGCGCCCTTGCAGAAGTAATGGAGATAGAATATGAATTTAAGGAGGAGGATATTCCTTCAATTGACGAGATAAAGAAAAGAATAAAAGAACTGGAGGAAAAGATACAGAAAATGCAGCCAATAAACATGAGAGCTTTGGAGGAATATGAAAGACAGGATGAAAGAAGAAGGAGATTTGAAGAAGATTATGCCCAGCTTAAAGAACAGAGAGATAATCTAATGAAACTCGAAAAGGAGATAAAGAAAAAGAAAAAGGAAACATTTTACCAAGTGTTCAATGAAATAAAGGATAATTTCAGCAGAATTTATAAAGAACTTACTGAAGGAGAAGGAGAGCTTATATTAGAAAATCCTGAAAATCCTTTTGAAGGGGGTTTGATAATAAAAGTGAAGCCGGCAGGAAAAAGAGCTTTGCATTTGCATGCTTTATCAGGAGGAGAGAAAAGCATCGCTTCCCTTGCCTTCATCTTTTCATTGCAGGCATATGAACCTTCTCCATTCTATGTTTTAGATGAAATCGATATGTTTCTGGATGAAAAGAATGCTGAAAAGATTGCAAGAATGCTTGCTCAAAATGCATCTCATGCTCAATTTATAGTTGTTTCTTTAAGAAGAATTACTTTAAAACATGCTCATCATATCTACGGCGTGACAATGAATAAAGGAATATCAACAATGATTGGAAATGTAAATATGAGAGAAGTAGAGGAAATGGTGGAAGTGCAATGAAAGAAGAATTGATTAATCATATACTCAGAAGCAAAGAGATGCTTCACAGAGAGGAGAATATGCAAAAGTATATTGGCATGATAAAAAACAAAATTTACATAAAAAATCCACTTGACAGAGCAATTGCAGCACTCTTTGAACTAGTGATTGAGAAAGAAATTGATCCCTGTAACATTGATTTAATATCATTTTCAAAGCTTTATATAGATAAGCTGAAGAGAAATGGAGGAGTTAATTTATTTGTTGCAGGAAAAATTATTCTTTTGGCGTGGAAAATTTTGAGGATGCAAAGCGAGGAAATTTTGGAGAATATGGAGAGGAAAGAAGAAGAGATTTCATATGAAATTCCTGAATGGTATGGTGATGATGAAATCTTTTATTATACACAAAGGGTCATTGAAAATGAAATACCTCTTGAAAGGAAAATAAGAAGAAAGGCAGGAAGGAAAGTTACATTAATTGAATTAATAAATGCATTTGAAGAAGCAAAGGAGGAGATAGAAAGGAGGGAGAAGAAGAGGAAAATAAAAGAAAGAGAAATGAAGGCTTTACAGAATAATGTAAGTAATATAGGCGAGCATACCCATAAGGAAGATATTGAAGAAGATATAAAAAGAGTCATGGAAAGATTGAGTAAATTAAATGGAAGAGCCATTCCACTGCGAGAATTATATGCAGATAAAAAAGAAATAATTTCTGTCCTTCTTCCCTTGCTTTTCCTTGCAAAAGAAGAAGTGATAATGCTTTGGCAGGAGAATTTTCCATATGGCGAGATATACATAAAACTCAACCATGGAAGCTAAAAAAATCATTGAAGCTGTGCTGTTTGCGGCAGGCAGGCCAGTTAGCAGGCAAGAGTTGAAAAAAGCTTTTTCATTTAAGGACAAAAGCATCGATAAGGCAATTATGAAACTGAAGGAGGAGTATAAAAATTCTGTAATTGAAATTGTAGAGATAGATGATAAGTATGCAATGCAATTGAGAAATGAATATGCCGACTATGCGAAAAAATTTGCACCAATGGAAGTTTCAAAAAGTTTGCTTAAAACGCTTGCCATTATAGCATATCATCAGCCAATAAAACAGTCTGAGTTAAAGAAAATTGTTGGAAGTCAGGTTTATGAGCATGTTAAAGAGCTTAACAAAAAAGGATTTATAAAAGCAAGAAAAGAAGGAAGGACAAAAATGATAGAAACGTCGCCATTTTTCTATGATTATTTTGGTTTTGATAAAAAGGACAAGGAAAAAATAAAGGAGGCTTT
>CAZNGK010000103.1:0-6016 GCA_964572575.1 uncultured Thermoplasmatales archaeon
ATAATATGAATAAGAAAAATAAATATAGCGGAAAAAATTTCAGGACTACACACATTCAAATTATGAGCGTAAATTATTTATAAAACCTCTTTTATACATTTTGAGGTGATGAAAATGGTAAGAAGAAAAGACAGAAGAGATAAGGATCCATTTGATTGGTTTGAGGACTGGCCTTCATGGGGTTTCGAAGATATCTTTGAGGAATTTGATGAAAAATTCAGGAGGATGCAACAACATATGAACAAAGTAATCAGAGAGGCAATGGAAGGAAGGCTTCTATCTCCAAAGGAAGGCGGTCCATTCATTTATGGCTGGAGTTTCAGAGTCGGCCCAGATGGCAAACCACATTTCACAGAATTCGGCAATATTAAGCCGAGAACAGGGATTCAAGAAGAAACAGTGAGAGAGCCACTGGTTGATGTCATTGAAACAAATGACAAAGTCAGTGTAACTGCAGAAGTGCCTGGAGTGGCAAAAGATGACATTCAGCTTGAAGTAACAGAAGATATGCTGACTATAAAAGTGGATACAAAAGACAGAAAATATTACAAAGAGGTCAAACTGCCTTGTGAGGTAGATGAGAAATCAGCTAAGGCAACGTATCAGAATGGAGTGCTGGATGTAGAGTTCAAGAAACTGAAGCCAAAGAAGAAAGGAAAGAAGATAAAAATAGAGTAATCTTCTATAGTGATCTCATCCCTTTTATTTTTTTAGGTGATTAAAATGGAAGAAATTGGAGAAATGGAGAAAGTCTTAAGAGTTGAGGAAGCAAAAGCAAGAGATGTTGGTAGAGGAATTGCTAGAATAGATGCTGAAGTTGCCAAAGAAATGGGGCTGGTGCCTGGAGATGTTGTGCTTATAGAAGGAAAAAAGAGGACTGCTTGCATTTACTGGCCTGGGTATGCTGAAGATTCTGGAAAAGGGGTTATAAGAATAGATGGAGCAACAAGAAGAAATGCAGGTGTTGGCATAGATGATAAAGTAAAGGTTAAGAAGATAAAGGCAAAAACTGCAGAAAAAATTACTTTTGCTTTGACTGAAGAATTACGCATTATTGGTGTAGAGGAATATCTCGCTCATTTGCTTGAGGGGCATGCTGTCACAAAAGGAGATGTTATTGAGTTAAACATAATGGGTAGAAAAATTGATTTAGTTGCCACCTCATATTCCCCTCCTGCAGAAGCTGTTATTATTGGAGCATCTACTGAAATTCGCATAAGCGAGAAGGTTGTGAAGGAGGAAATGAAAATTCCCCGCATCACCTATGAAGACATTGGTGGACTTCGTGATGAGATAAAGCAGGTTAGAGAAATGATTGAGCTTCCGTTAAAGCATCCGGAGCTTTTTGAAAGGCTTGGCGTCGAAGCACCTAAGGGTGTGCTTTTACACGGCCCACCTGGCACAGGAAAAACGTTGCTTGCAAAGGCAGTTGCTAACGAGACCAATGCAAATTTCTATTCATTGAGCGGACCAGAAATAATGAGTAAATATTATGGAGAAAGTGAGGAAAATCTTAGAAAAATTTTCAAGGAAGCTGTAGAAAACGCTCCTTCCATTATTTTCATAGATGAAATTGATTCAATAGCTCCGAAGCGTGAAGAAGTTCATGGTGAAGTGGAGAGACGTGTAGTTGCTCAACTCCTTGCCTTAATGGATGGACTTGAGGAAAGAGGAAAAGTTGTTGTTATAGGAGCTACAAATCGTATAAATGCCATTGATCCAGCTCTGCGTCGTCCTGGCAGATTCGATAGAGAGATAGAAATTGGAATTCCTGATAAGAAAGGAAGGAGAGAAATTCTTGAGATACACACACGTGGCATGCCACTGAGTAAAGATGTCAACTTGGACAAAATTGCAGAGATGACTCACGGCTATTCTGGAGCAGATTTGGAAGCGCTATGCAAGGAAGCGGCAATGCGAGCACTTCGAAGAATATTGCCCGACATAGATTTAGAAGCAGATAAAATACCTGCAGAGATAATCAATAAAATAGAGGTGACAGATAAAGATTTTTATGAGGCATTTAGAGGAATGTCTCCCTCTGCATTAAGAGAAGTGATAATAGAAAGTCCTAATGTAAGATGGGATGACATTGGTGGACTACATGAAGCAAAACAAAAATTAAAAGAAGCAGTGGAATGGCCCATAAAATACAGCGATGTATTCAGCCATATGGACGCTCAGCCACCAAAAGGCATATTGCTTTATGGCCCGCCTGGCACAGGAAAAACGTTGCTTGCAAAGGCAGTTGCTACAGAAAGTGAAGCAAACTTCATAAGCGTAAAGGGACCAGAATTTCTTTCAAAATGGGTGGGAGAGAGCGAGAAAGCAGTAAGAGAAACATTCAGAAAAGCAAGGCAGGCTGCTCCATGCATAGTATTCTTTGATGAGATAGATGCTATTGCCCCTCAGAGAGGAAGTGCAGGAGATTCTCATGTAACTGAGCGTGTAATAAGTCAGTTGCTTACTGAGTTAGATGGGCTTGAGGAATTAAGAGATGTTACTGTAATTGCTGCAACAAATCGCCCAGATATTATTGACCCTGCATTGCTTCGCCCTGGCAGATTTGATCGCATTATCTACATTCCACCTCCAGATAAAGATGCAAGAAAAGAAATTTTCAGAATTCATCTTAAAAATAAGCCAGTTGCAGACGACGTCAACATAGATGAACTTGCAGAAAAAACAGATGGATACACTGGAGCTGATATTGCAGCATTATGCAATGAGGCAGTAATGGCAGCTATAAGAGAATATATTGCAAATGGTGTTGCAGAGAATAAGAACAAGCTTAAGGAAATGAAAATTTACAAGAAGCATTTTGAGGAAGCGTTCAAGAACGTAAAGCCTATGCCAAAGGAAGAAATGCAACGCTATCTAGAAATGGCAGAAAGATTTGAAAGAGGAGTAGAATAGATGATGAAAGGATTATTCTAAACTACTTCTAAACTACTCTACATAACCTTTTTAATCAGCGCAGTAACTTGTGAGGTTCCTCCCCAGCTATTATATGCCCTCGCCTTTAGATAATATGTGCCAGGCTCTGCCCCTGTCCATTTATATGAGAAAGGTGATTCAGTAGCCTCTCCAACCAGCTTACCATCTATGAAATATTCTACCTTGCTGATTACATAACCTTCTGATCCACAGCTTGCTTCTACCTGAAAAGTGATATCACCCAGCACAATTGCCTGCGAGAAGAATGGGAATGGTATTCCAATCACGTCAAATAAATATATGTAACCATTTTTTGGCTTAGTTAGTTGAATTGATGGACGGAGCAATTCTTTATCTGGAGCTATTTTAATTAACCATCCATCGCTATTGCCTGCACCAAATGATTCTGTTCTGCCTGCAACAATGTAACCGCCGTCATTAGTGCTGCATATATGATACCCTCTATCCTCTTTCCTCCCTCCAAATATCTGACTCCATACAACGTTGCCATCACCATCTGTTCTTATTACCCAAACATCTCCTCTACTTCCACCTGTTTTCCCATAATTTTTGGTGCAAGCCAAGATATAACCATTATCAGCAGGAGAAGCACCCCAAATGCGATCTCTTCCTTTCCCTCCATAGGTTTCATTCCATATCATATTGCCATTGCCATCAGTTTTTACCAGCCATATATCATCATTTCCTGCCCCATAAGATGATGTCCAGCCAGCCATCAAAAAGCCGCCATCAGATGTTTGAAAGCATGTTCTTGTTGAGAATAACTCGTCTTTTTCTCCTCCATATGTTTTATCCCACTGCTTATTCCCATTTTTATCTGTTTTTATAAGCCAGAAATCTAATCCTTTATCTGTTCCTGCATATCCCCCAATAACGTATCCATCATCTGTTTCATATATACTCCTTGCTGTATCAATTCCATTTCCATATCTATAGGTCTTCTTCCATTGAATTGTGCCAGATTTATCTGCTTTCAAAAGAACGGCGTCATAGTCATCATTGCTCAACACTATGTAGCCAGTGCATATGTAGCCATCATTAACTTCAATTAAGTCCCATATTCTTTCATCATATAATTTTGTCCATTCTGTTTCGCCTTCTGAATTAAGTTTCCATAGAAAACCTCTCCATGAACCATCATTTGCAGTATAATATCCGCATACAATATATCCTCCATCAGATATTTGCTTTACAGATGTTGGAGAAACTGCAACATAATTTGGCAATGCAGTATTTTCCCATTCCAGATTTCCGTTTTCATCAACTTTTATTATCCAAGCATATTGCACCTCATTTCCATATGAATCATATTTTGTAATCGCTCCAACTGATACATATTTTCCATCATTTGTTTGCAAAACATAATAGAGGAGATCGTAATTATCTCCTCCATATGTATGATTCCATTCCTCAGAAGGTGGTTGCAAGTTATTGCTATAGGCTTCTGCTTCATTATCTAAACCCATAGGAAAAATAGTTGACAACATTGCTACACAAACAAATATGCTAAATATTGCCTCCTTTCTCATTTTTCCACCATTTATGTATGAATAAAATAATTATAAGTTTTTGGTGAATAGGTAGGTGCTGTTAACTTAACGAGAGTTAGGAGAATGATTGTGTTGAGATATTTCATTCATCAGTTATTCTACTTTTGGAGAACAATTCTTCGTGAAAAATACCTATCAAAAATCCTTAAGTTAACATCACACCAAAAAGAGAGAAAACTTAAATAAGCATTGATGCTTAAAATCATATGTTGGTAAAATTTGAAATATACAATGATGGCAAGTACTGGTGTGCTCGTGGTATAGGTGTGGATATTTTTACTCAGGGTAAAACACTGGATGAACTTATGGATAATATAAAAGAGGCTGTTGAAGTTCATTTTGAGGAATTATTGAAGAAAGGAGAAGAGGTAAAGATTTTATCCATTTCGGAGACAGAGGTGCATTCTGTTACCTAAGCTTCCTGTAGTAAGTGGGAGAAGGTAATAAAATTATTGAGAAAGCTGGGTTATGAAATAATAAGGCAGAAAGGAAGCCATGTTAGGCTGAGAAAAATTACTGAAGCTGGAGAACATCATATTACTGTTCCAAAACATCCTGAAATGGCAAAAGGAACATTAAACGATATTTTATCCAAAGTTTCTATCTGGAACAATATTTCCAAAGAAAAACTTATAGAAATGTTGGAAAGATGTAGGTATTAAAAAATACTTTTTACAGGCAATCATAAAATAAAAATTTTAAACTTCTATGATTTAATTTTTATGACTGAAAAAGTTTATTGGTTTAATATAGATAATGAAGTTGCAGATAAGTGGAAGGAAATTTGTCCCTCGGATAAGTACAAGGTTATTAAACCCGATAGAATAAGGGATTTATTGCCTAAGGAATTACAGGGCGAATATTTATCTAAAGTAGACAGTGTAGTAGTAATGTGTTCTGGCTCCACAGATAAAACATATTTGGTGGCAAATCTTAATCGAATAGATAAAGGCTATAAAGTCGATCAAGACCCTTTTTCACTTACGTTCATTTCTGGGCAGGCATTACCTAGTGGATGCATACTCTTCCATGGTTCTTGGGAGGGAAGAACTACAGAAGTTCCACAGGAGATTTGGAGCAATATCTTGGCAAGTGGTATTGGACATTGTTTCCCAATCGACACTTTACCAGATAAAGAGGAAGGGGATCTTAAAGAAATATGGAATGAAAGTCATGGAGAAGCTTTTAGACACATTCTAGAAAAATATGGAGTAAAGATTCAATGAAAGCTTTCCTTTATGCTGCCATAAAGGATGGAGAGACTGCAAAAAGAATACTGAGTAGTGGAAAGAAGTTATCAGAAGAGGAAAGAAAATATCTTTTTGAAGTAATACGGGAAGCTGAAAGAGCAAGAAAAATGTTGAGGAAATGAAACAATTTAATCGCAATAATTTTATGAGCTAATAGAATCATTAGCAATGAAAGAAGATACCAAACTAATTGAAGAAATTTATGAAAAAGTTTTGAATGAAATAGAGAAATTAAAGAAAGAAATAGAAAAGCATGAA
>CAZNGK010000104.1:0-5917 GCA_964572575.1 uncultured Thermoplasmatales archaeon
AAAAAATAGTTTGTTTATTGCCTATCACTTTACCAACTAGTAAGGTCAGAGTAAAAAGAAATGATGAACCTCTTTCGGTTAAACAAAATGCGTTGAAAGAAGATGATCTTTTAGAATGGCAAATTTCTTACTACAAAGAAGATAAAGTTTTAATTGAAGCTGGTAAAATGTTGCAAATCGCTTATGAACAGGGTGTCATTACAAAGGAGGAACTGGAAGAGTTGAAAAATTATGTAAATAAAATTCCTAAATTATTTGATGAGGAATTTGAGATAACTAAAAAGTCAACGAATGCAACATTCCTTGAAGAGTTTAAGGTGATATTTAGACATACCCCGATAATTCATAAAGATTTAGATAATGGTTGTTTTGTAGAAGCTGAGTTAAAACATAAGCAAAGAGCTGTAGGTTACCAACCAATGTTATATGTTTTTATACCTGTTAAAAATGTAGTTGCCAATAATTTGACTGGGTCTTTAGTTGGTCGAACAGCGGTATCCAAGGAAATAGTTAGATGGTTTCCAACCAAAAACGATATAATTGGAATTGTGAAGACTTTTGCAGTATTATCTCAGAAACATAGGAACGATATAATCGAAATAATCGAAAAAATATTGACCTAAATTTTAAAGTTCAGGATATCTCTTTTTTTGATAGATTTACTCCCGACCCTGAATGTTATATTTTTAAAATATTCTTGATTTTTATTCAAAATTCTACAGATCTTTTCCTTAATTTCTTTACTTTGATTATATTTTTCTCTAAATGTAAATACATAAAACATGTCATTTAAAACATCTTTCTTTATATTGATCAAGCCTGCTCTCCCTACACTTGCATTCCCTACTCGAACAACTGCAAGATAGTAATCTGCGATATTTTCTCTCTCTGGGATTTGAATTCTCTCCAAAATATTAGCACCAGAAACATTATATGTTGTAAAGGATTTTTTATATTTAACAGGTTTATCAAGTAAAAATTCAGATAGGGGAATGCCTTTCCAGTGATTATTTTTCCTATAAAGAAATGATTTAGGAATAACTTCTTCAGTTAATATTTTCGATTTATCTACTATCTCTCTCGTTTTCTCCTTATTTTCGTAGAGAAGAATCGCCTTGTTCTCAAATTCATCGACATTAGTAAATATAGCGAAACAACAAGGAATTGGTTCATCTACCCATCTCATATCATTCTGATAAATTATAATCGTTTTAAATTTTTCAATAATAACTTTTTTTGTTTCTAAGTTTTTTCCTTCTATAAAAAAGGATATGGGTAAAACAAAACCTATTGCTGAATCTTTATTCTTTAAATGATGTATAGATTTTAATATGAATGCATTTTCTATACGAATTTTTTCTTTTCTCCATAATTTCCTCGGTAGATACTTAGCAGGATGAATAGGTGTTGAAAAATATTTTTTCGGATAAAAATAACTTTCCTTGATGTTATATTTTGTAAATGGGGGATTACTTATTATCAGATCAAATTTCTTTTCTAAAGGATAAAGGAAGAAATCTTGTGGAATGTCCGTAAATTTAGAATCTATTTCACATCCCTCGATATTTTTGAAATTTTTTTCTTTAAGAACACGTATAAAATTTCCCGTTCCAAATGCAGGTTCAAGGATCCCAATATTTTTATCATACTTCTTAAATTCCAGAATCAAATCTACTGCTTTTTTAACAATTTCTTCTCTAGTAAAATATTGTCCTAAAATGAATTTTTTGTTTTTTGTTTCATCCATCATTTTCACCTATATTCATCAATCGACGTTTGGCAATATTGACATATTTTGGATTAATTTCAAAGCCTATAAAATTACGTTCAATTAATTTACAGGCAACTGCAGTACTGCCACTGCCAACAAAAGGATCTAAAATTAAATCATCCTTCTTACTAAACATTCTTAAAATTTTTATTATTAAATGTTTTGGTTTGGGTGTAGGATGCTCAATAAATCCCTCATCCGGCTCAATCATTTTTGTGCCAGGTATGTGTTCGAATAGATCTTTATTTGGCTGAATTATTTTAGGATTACCTTTTTTGAAGACTATACAAGACATATATTTTGTTATCCCTATTGGAGATTTAACTTCTGCTCTAGGTGAATAAAAAATAATTTGCCAAAAATAAGAAAATGGATTACATCTAAATACATAAGGTAAGAATTTGGTGCTAAAGAATGTAATAAACCAACTATCTTTTTTCAAAACTCTATAACATTCTGGTAATATTTTGTAAAAAGTGCTTAAGTCCTTATCGCTGTAAATGCCCTCTTTATTTAGCCCGTAAGGTGGATCTGTAAAGATCATATCAATACTTTTATCTGGTATCATTTTTATTAATTCTAGAGCATCTCCCATGATTATTTTATTGACAAAATCTTCTGGATACTTTAAATTTTTTGGAAGTTCATCTTTCATCATTCTGTTTCCTCCTTAAACAGCTTAGATTTTAATGTAGAAGATATAAACGATTTTTCGATTAACCATGCCATAACAATATTTCTAATTACCTCGGAATCTGTTACACCCATCTCACCTTTTAATTTCTCGATTAATTTCCACTGTTCATTTGTAAATGTAACTTGTATCCTCTTCATTTCCCTCTTTCCCATTTTAACACCTTAAAGACACATATAATACACACATATGTGTATACAATATTTTAAATTTTCGTTTAAGCTTAAAGCTCAATGAAAATAATGGGCCCGCCCGGATTTGAACCGGAGTCTCTGGCTCCCAAAGCCAGAAGGATAAACCAAGCTACCCCACGGGCCCTTATTTCTTATGTGTATACGATTTTGATATTTTAGCATTTTTGTTATAATAGACTGAAATTTCAGCATTTTAAAAATTCGTATTTATTTAGTATTTATTTCTTATTCATCTATATAAATGAGATTGAAAATTTATTCAAGTAAATGCTGGAAAAAATCCATAAAAAGGTTCATTATTTTTCCACTGTAACTGTGAAGGCTATTTTAAGATGAATAAAGATTGCAAGGTTTATATTTCCATAGGTTAGACATGAAAGGGCATGACAGTATCAAAATACCAAAATAAAGATTGCAAGGTTTATATTTCCATAGGCATAAAAATAAAAAAGAAAGATGTTTTTCTGGTCGTGAGAAAAAATTTAGCATATGCAGTGCTAGGTTTGGCACTGCTGATAATCTATGGCTCTCTTGCTATCAGCCTTTTTACAGATTCCTCCCAAATTCCTGTTTCCCCAAGCATACTCCTAACCGCCCTTATTTTAAATACAATAATTATGGTTGGCTCCTCTTTTCTCTTTGTATACCTAATGTATGGTAAAAATTTGCTAGAAAAACTTTACTATAAAAAAGAAAGGTTAGTGGAAGCAGTTGCTATTGGTATTGCAGCATGCTTCCTTTTCCTTGTTATCCAAATGGTTGTGAGTGCTATTCTCCTCTTATTAGGATATAAAGAGGAAAATCCTCTTGTAGAAGAAATTGCCAAAGAAATAAATCTTTTACTCTTATTTTTACTCCCTCTATTAGCTGCAATTAGTGAAGAAACATTTTTTAGAGGATTAATTCAAATGCATCTTGAGAAAAAAATTGGTGCCATATCTTCCATTCTTCTTACCTCCCTCCTTTTTGCGATAGCTCATCTTGAATATAAGACTTTACTGCAATTTCTATTTCCATTCCTCTTTTCCATTCTCCTCGGCTTTCTTATGTATAAATGGAGAAATATATTTGCCCCCATTTCTGCTCATTTCTTGTATAATTTCATAAGCCTCTACATTGTTTCTCATCTAAGCATTGTTTTATAATAAAAATGAGTCAATGTTCCAATAATTTTAAATTTTTGCAACTTCTTAGGTTTGTTAATTTAATTCACAATTAAAGCAAAAAATTTCGTTCAATCTGTGAAATTTTATATTTCATGAGTCGTCAAACCACTAAAATTAATCTACTAAATAATTCACTAAATCCCAACTTCCTGAAAAACCTTCACCACAAAATTTTTTATCCATTTGCTATTTTCCTTTAATGTTCCTTAAAAGCAAAGTGATAAAATATGGCGATGATATTAACACAGACGTCATCTATCCAGGAAGATATCTTGAAATTACAGAGCCAGAGGAGATGGCAAAACATGCAATGGAAGATCTGGATGAAAATTTTCATGAAAAAGTAAAGGAGGCAAAGATTATTGTTGCTGGAAAAAATTTTGGATGTGGCTCCTCAAGAGAGCAGGCTGCCACCTGCCTAAAATATGCAGGCATAGATGCAATTATTGCCATTTCTTTTGCAAGAATTTTTTTCAGAAATGCAATTAATAAGGGCATAGTTGCCATTGAATGTAAAGATGCTTATAAGATAGAGGAAGGAGATGAAATTGAAATAGACGTAGAAGGAGGAGAAATAAAAAACATTAGCAAGAGAGAGGTGTATTATGTGAAGCCTCTGCCACCATTTTTGCTGAATATTATAAAAGCTGGTGGATTGATTGAATATATGGTGAGAAAATGAAATATAAAATAGCTATGCTACCTGGAGATGGAATTGGAAAGGATGTAATGGAAGCTGCACAAATTGTTTTAAATGCCATTGAACTTGATGCAGAATACATATACGGCGATGTGGGCTGGGAATTCTGGAAGAAAGAAGGAAATCCTTTGCCAGACCGTACTATTGAGCTACTCAAAGAAACAGATTGCTGTCTTTTTGGAGCAATAACTTCAAAGCCAAAGAAGGAAGCACAGGAAGAATTGCCAGCATATTTAAAAGGAAAAGTTGAATATTTCAGCCCTATAGTGAAACTTCGCCAGCTCTTCGATTTGTATGCAAATATGCGCCCTTGCAAGGCATATAAGGGAAATCCTTTAAATTACAGAGATGACATTGACTTAGTCATTTTCAGAGAAAATACCCAGGGCTTGTATTCAGGCGTGGAATTCTATCCTTTGCCAGATGAAGTGAGAAAGGCATTGGAAATTCACCCCAACATGAAAAAGTTTTCTGATGTTCCATCAGATGAAATTGCTGTCTCGCTAAGGATATTTACACGCAAAGGCTGTCATCGCATTGTCAAGAAGGCATTTGAATATGCAAAAGAATATGGAAGAAAAAGTGTCACTGTTGTAGAAAAACCAAATGTAATAAGAGAAACTTCTGGCATGATGATAGAGGAAGCAAGAAAAATTGCAGAGAAATATCCAAATATAGAATATGGAGAAGCAAATATTGATGCCATGGCAATGTGGCTAATTAAAAATCCTCAGAACTATGATGTGCTTGTTACATCAAATATGTTTGGGGATATTGTTTCAGATTTATCTGCCCAGCTTGTTGGTGGCTTAGGGTTCGCCTGTAGCGGAAACATTGGCGAGAATTATGCTGTATTTGAGCCAACTCATGGTTCAGCTCCAAAATATGCTGGAAAATATGTAGTGAATCCCACTGCCATGCTTCTTTCTGTAAAAATGATGCTTGATTGGCTTGGAGAAAAGAAGCTTGCAGAGAGGCTGGAAGGCGGAATTGCAAGGACAATAGAAGAAGGAAAGGTAAGAACATATGATATGGGCGGAAATTCATCGACTCTTGAAATGGCTGAAGAAATAATTAAAAATATGGATTGAAAATTGTTTTTACTATAGCGAAATACAGAAACAATAACAGAGATAATAGCAAAATGAGTAGTAAAACTTTAAATTCAAAATTGTTATTATATCATGAAGAAATTGGTTGTTGTGCTTGTGGTATTCTTTTTTCTGCAGATACAGGGATTACAAACTGATGTTGCAAGAATAGAAGATGAAAAACATAGTATTCAAATTTCTTCAATTGAAATAGATGAATCATGCATTGAAATGCAGGATTGCCTGTATCTATATAAGGAAGGCTACCCAGTTTTGCCATATAAAGTTCATACTTATACAT
>CAZNGK010000105.1:0-5896 GCA_964572575.1 uncultured Thermoplasmatales archaeon
TGATAAATGCTGGCTCGATTGTAGGAAATGACGTTTTCATTGGCCCAGGAGCAATAACAAATGGAGAAATAAAACCATATACAAAAGTGATGTAACTATTCTGCAATGCAAATTAAATTCTCCACTTCGGCCAAATAAGGTATAAAAAAATTTTCTGCTCCCCTGTTTTTCTTCAGTTCTATGAACAAACATGCCAGATACAACAGAGTTACAACTTACAAATTAGGATTTTAACCCATTCATAGACACATTCAATCCAAAGAAAAGGATAGGTTGTGCCCGGGGAGATATATAAACAACAAGAGATGGCATGTCATTGTTTATCGTAATACTTCCACAATTCCTTATGATATGCAATCACTGAGATAATCACTCATTGTATCCTACCTAGAACAGAGTGAGAACCGTTTCCTCTCGGGCTTTAGTCTGTAATAGTTAACTGTGAACTAACTCTCAAAAGGTTATTACTCTGATTTAGTTAAATTTTTATCTGTGTTTTGAAATATTCAATAGTTTCCTTTAAACCCTCTTCTATGTCAAATCTTGGTTTATATCCTAATCTCTTCCTGGCTAATGAAATATCAGAAACCGAGTTTATGACATCCCCTTTTCTCTGGGGAGCATATATGGGTTCTAAATGCTTGTCTAGCAATCTCATAATTTTATAGGCAATATCTTTTATACTTATGCTTTTGCCAGAGCCTATATTGAAAGTCCCTTCAATATCCTTCTCAATTGCTAGAATATTTGCATTAACAACATCTTTGACGAATATGAAATCTCTGGTCTGGTTCCCATCACCATATATTGGTGGTCTATCATTTTTCATCACTTTAACTATAAATTTTGGGATTACTGCAGCATATTCAGAAGACGGATTTTGTCTCGGACCATAAACATTAAAGTATCTCAAAGACACTGTTTTTAGCCCGTAAATGTCGGAAAAAGCTTCGCAATAATACTCTCCTATTAACTTCGAGATGCCATAGGGAGATTTTGGATTTGGTTTCATATTTTCCTTCTTCGGTGTTTCAGGGGAGTCGCCATAAACAGCAGAGGAAGAAGCATATATCACTTTCTTAACATCTTTGTCCCTAGCTGCAATTAATATATTAAGGGTTCCCTCAGTGTTTATCTTATTGATTAGTAAAGGATTTTCTATTGATTTCTCTACCGATGCTATTGCTGCATGGTGAAACACATAGTCAACATCCTTAAATAAATTCATCAGTAAATTTAAATCAACGATACTTCCTTTTACAAATTTGTTATTTTTTGTATTCCTTAAAAAATTTAAATTTTCCTTTTTGCCCGTAGACAAATCATCCAATATTATTACATAAAAGCCCATTTCTACAAGTTTTTCAACCAAATGAGATCCAATAAAACCTGCTCCTCCTGTTACAACTGCTTTCATCCTAGATCCTCCCACCCTATAATTTCATCTTCTTTTATATTTCTCTTTGCTTTTTTTCCTATAACTCTATCTATAGATTTTGGGCTTATTCCTGTTCCCGGTCTTTTAAAAGTCAACATATCTTTTGTTATAACAGTATTTTTTGAGATATCTACTTTTGCCACTATACTTCTTCGCGCATATTTTATTGCAGCTAATTCACTATCCAACGGTCTTTTCCTTCCAGCTCCTATGATTTTTTCTAAGATTTCAACGTTTTCTAAAAACTTTTTAAGATCGGGAACATCCATCGAATGATAGTGATCATTTCCTGGTAGAGATTTATCCAGTGTGAAATGTTTTTCAATTACTTTTGCCCCCAATACAACAGCTGTGGTCAATACAAGCATACTTGGATCAGGTAAAGTATGGTCTGAATATCCAACTAAATAGCCCGGGAAATTTTTTTGAATATTCCTTATCATCCCAAGGTTTGCATTTTCGTATTTTGTAGGATAATTAAGAACACAATGTAAAATGACTATTTCATGATGATTTTCTTCTTCGATAGCATTCACAGCATCTCTGATTTCTTTAATAGTTGATGCTCCGGTGGACAAGAAAATGGGTTTCTTTTTCTGGGCTATATACTTTATGAAGGGGAGATTTGTAATATCAGAGGAAGCAATTTTAAACACGGGCATCAATTTACCTAAAAAATCAACAGCTTCCAAATCAAACGGGGTGGACATAAAAATGATTTTCCTAGTTTTTGCAAATTTAGCTAGCTCTTTATATTCATCTTCTCCAAATTTATCATATTTTTTAAAAAGTTCATATTGGCTTTTAGTTCCTTCTTTGGTTATATCCCAATAAGCAGGAGAGTGTTTTGAAGCTAATTTTTCTGCTTTATAAGTCTGAAACTTAATTGCATCAGCGCCAGCCTCTGCAGCTTCCTTTATCATCATCTTTGCAGCTTCTATAGGTTCAATATTTTCCTTTTGCGCAATATCATAATAATTAACACCAGCTTCCGCCACTATAAAAGGCGGACTATCTTGTGAAAGTATTTTGTTATTTATCTTTATCTTTTTCATAATTTTTCACTCCCTTTAATTTCTTTAGCTATTTTAACGATTTTTTCCTTTTCAATACCCAAATACCTTGTTTTCTCCTCCATTAAAATATGTTTTCTTATTTCCGAATTAAACTCTTTGCACCATCCTTTTTCAAGTTCGCACAAATTCTCTTTCTCTTTAGACACTGCATCTGTGAACATGACATCTTTTTTAGCCAGATTATCCATGTGTGAAGTGGTATTCCTATTATAGCCCATGCAACTTAGATGATCCGTTCTCAAACTATCGAGGGTAATTAATATTATGTTTATATTCTTTGAATTTCCCTTCTTACTGTTTGCTTTCCCGCCATTCTTCATATGTATCGAAAATTAATCTTAACACCCTATTTATTCCTTTTTTAATATCAAACTCTAAACATCTTTTGCTCATTTCCTTTCTCAACTTATAATTTTTCATGAGTTCTTCTATAGCAGAAGCGATGTCATCTTCTGAAACAACGTAAGCCATTCCAAGATATTTTATGCATTTTGAATTATGCACAAATAAATGCCTTGCCTCCCTTTCATTTTGAGCAATTGAAATACATGGAGTGCCAATACTTGCAACTTCATATATTGTTCTCCCATTGGAAGTGATGACTATATCGGCATCAAACATTTCTTTTGCCATCATTTTGATATTTTCCTTGATCCCTATTTTGAAACCTTTGTGGATTAGTTCGCGAACGTACTTGTATAATTTCCCCTTTTCTCTATACCCTAAACCCAAAATTATCTCCACATCTACGCTTTTAAGATTTATCATCTCCATTGCTTTAATTGTTCGGAGAGTTAAATTATTGGGATCTGTTCCCCCAAATGTTATCAAAATTTTGTTTATCCTCTCTTTAATCTTTTTTGAGGGGAAAATGCAAAACTCCTCCCTAAGACATACATATTTATAACCATAATAATGATTTTTTGGCGGATAGCTATTTTCATATAAAGAATTTATTACCATATCCGCCATTTCAGAACCACTCCCCAAATCTTCAAAATTAACAACAAAACACCCTTTATTTTTTAGTTGTTCGATGTAATTTTCCTCCGTATCCAAAATATCGTTTATAATAATGTGTGGAGATATTTTCTCTAGTTTTGCAGAGAGCTCATTGTCATCCCCGAAGAAGATTATTGGGTAGTTGTATTCCCTGACTTTTTGGATGCCAAGCTTTCTGTTTTTATCCATCAAAAAGAAAACATTGTGATTAAATGACATTTTGTTTGCTAACGTTATCGCTCTATAAACATGCCCTAATCCTATCTCATAATCACCGTCCACTCTGAAAACTATCTTAAGAGTGTTTAATAAATTTTCAGCGATCCACCAATCTTGAAAAGTGTCTATATCTGTGCTTTCTTCTTTAGGGACCTCAAAAAGAAATATCTTTTTGCCAATTCTGTTGCATTCCTTGACAGCACCCCTCTTCGATATCACAAATCCTCCTGTTTCTCTATATAACGGTGATAAATATTGTCTATTTTTTCTTTCTTCATATAGCGGAAAATATTTACCATCATTTTTTTTCCAATATAAGTGGTTTTCTGCTATTACACTAATTGTTGTATCATAATCTCCCTTGAGGATTTCTTCTATCCCTTTATCAACTGTTTTCGCAGATAAGAGAGGAGATGTGGGTTGAAGTGTTACTACAATATCATATCTTACATCATCCTTTCTTTCAATACAAATCATAGCATGATAGATAACAGGGTCTAAAGTTACATCATCTTTTGCTAACTTTATTGGTCTTTTTATCACCTCAGCTCCGTATATTTTAGCAACTTCAGCAATTTCTTCATCTTCAGTAGAGACAACAACCTTGTCAATATATTTTGATTTTAAAGCTGCTTCAATAGAATAAGCAATCAATGGCTTTCCAGCTAACAATCTTATATTTTTTCTCGGAATGCCTTTACTTCCCCCTCTTGCAGGTATGATCGCAAGAATTTTTTGGTTGTTTTTTTCAATCATTTTTTATGGTAATGCCAATTGAGCTTAAAAAAGTTTCAATGTTTTTCTTTGCATTTGGTTTAAAAAATATTTCTGATTTTTTTATGACTTCTTTTGTTAAGGATTCATAATGTGAAATGATATATTCCATTTTCGTTACATATTCCTGAGTGGAAGAGACTAAAAAAGAGGTTTTATTATCTATAACATTAATAATTTCTTCTATGGTGGTTTTGCCCACATCAACGAAAATATTCGGCTTTCCAAATGCAAGTGCTTCTAATCCACTGGTGGAATATGCTGTAGAATGGATGTCAACAATCTTCAACATTTCATATATGTCGTCGTACTTGCTGGCTACAAACATATTTTGAAACTTGTCCAAATCTGAATAATCTCTCCAGTCACGGGGATGCGGTTTGAAAACTAGTCCAACATCCATATTGATTTTTTTTAGTTTTTCTGATAGCTCTATGAAAAAATTTTTCAGTTCGTCTGCAATTGTCCACTGCGACGTAACGAGGATAGTGGTAGTGAACATTGATACAAAATCATTCAATTCACCATCGATTGTTGGAGGAGATTTTTTTACTTCTTCTATATACGGGAAACCCACCGTAACAACCTTCTCTTTTTCAAATAAGCTTCCTTTTCGGACAATATCTGTAAACTCATCCCCATATGTCAATATGTATTCAGGAACACACTCCCTATTTTCTGACTCTGTAACCTTTACGTATCCGGCATGATATTTTGTTATGATCCCATGTTGTAATTCAATGGACGGAATATTCAGTTCTCTACAAGCTTGAGAGAGTGCCATATGAAAGCGTCCGTAACCACACCGTATGAGAACTGCCTTAGGTGAGATTTGGTGTAAAAGTTTGATAAAAAAATCTTTCATATGGAAAAAAACTGCAACAGAGTCATATATATTCTGCGTCAAATCATTTTTATCAGTTGCTGTCCTTTCACTGAAAAATGTGATTATATCCTGTAAAGCCTTTTCGTGTTCTATAGAAAATTTTCTTTTTCTTAATAGTTTATACATTGCCAAATCAAAAAAAGTTTTTGAAAAAAGGGGGATATGCATCGCAACATAATTTTTAGAATGAATACTTCCCTCGTATTTTCTCCGATAACCTTTTGGAGTTGTCCATTCAAAAACATAAAAATTATCGCCAAGCACATTATAAAGAGGGTCCATATAGATGTCGTAAAACTTTCCATCCCTAAATTTTCTGCTTTCTGTACCAGAAAAACCGCAAATCTCTATTTTTTTATTGGACACGTTGAGTGGTGAGAGACCTTCCTTAAGAAGATAAAATAATGATTTTGACGAGATTTTTTCCCCTCTGTTATTGGCATCTTTTTTCATGGGGTAAAAATAAAGAAGCACTCGTATCAGATTCCATAGTCTTGTTCC
>CAZNGK010000106.1:0-5849 GCA_964572575.1 uncultured Thermoplasmatales archaeon
TGTACCAAAGAAGAAAAAGATGGATGGAAAAATTTAGTGAGTTACCTAAAAGAAATTTTATAACTGGTTTCTCCAAAGATACACTCATCTCACTACTTCAAGATACTCTATCACTTGCTCCCAGATTCCGGAGTAATTGCTATAGAAAATATCCATAGAAAGTATGCAAACATAGATGGAAGCATTTGATGAATTTAGAAATTTCAAGAAAAGCTTTGAGGTATTAAGTTGATGGTTTTCTCTTCAGCAACTTTATAATAGAAAGAGAACATAAATTTACTGGTAAAAAAAGCGCTGAGGGAGGGATTTGAACCCTCGCGGAGCAAATGCCCCACAGGCTCTCCAGGCCTGCGCCTTTCCGGGCTAGGCTACCTCAGCGCATTACTTTTTTCCACATTGGCGGGTAAGTTCCTGGCCTCATTATCACTCGCTTTGTATCTGCAACTATGCCTTTGTCACTTTCCATTATCTGGCGAGTGCTCATTAAGGCTTCTGCAATTGCAACTGCTTCACCTTTTAAAGTTTTTACGGCTACTATGCTACCCTTTTTAATTCCAGTGTCAACCTGTGCAACACCTGGCAGAGCCAAATCAGCGCCATGACATATTGCATCGACAGCTGAATCTTTTATTATTATGGCAGGCAAATGAGAAAGCAACACTTCAACAGGATGAACATATTTTCTTATAATTTCGCTCCCATCCTCTTTCCAGAAAATGTAGGCATCGAGCAAATCTTGCAAAATAATGGCATCATCTTCTTTAAACATGCCACTTTTTGTTCTTCTGAGCTCATGCATATGTGCCCCAACACCAAGTTTTTTTCCTATATCCTCGCATAACACACGTATATATGTGCCTCCCTCACATCCAACTTTAAACAAAACATCTCTTCCATCTATTTCCAGAATGTTGAGGTAATATATGGTACGTTGCCTCCTCTGCCTTTTCACAGCTGCTTCTTTTGGTGGCATCTGCCATATCTTTCCAATAAATGTTTTCATTACCTCCTTTATCTTCTTTTTCTCAACATCTCCATGAAGCCTCATTACACATATGTATTCCTTAGAAATTTCATGCATTAGCCCGATTGCCTTAGTTGCATTCTCCAGCGCTATAGGCAACACACCTGTTACATTTGGATCGAGTGTGCCACCATGCCCAGCTTTTTCAACATTCAAAATATCTCTAACCCACGAAGCTACTTGATGAGAAGTTGGTCCTGCTGGCTTATCTATAACAACTACACCATTCTCAATTAGCTCCTCCACGCTTCTTTTGCTTGGCTCTTTCCCAAAAAATGGATTTGTCTCCGCCTCTTCTTTTATAAGCCTCTTTCTATTCATTTTGGACACATCTGCATATTCATTTTGGATACCATCTGCAACTCTTCTTTCCCATTGGACATTCATGCCTTGTTTTGCATGGCGGACCAGCCTTTGCGAAAATTGTTGGTGCCACCTGCCTTACTAACTTAAGCATTTTCCAAGCAAGTTTCCTTATTTCCCACTGTGCATGCAGACAGCAACGCAATTCAAAGAAATTGAGCAAGCTTCTAGCATTCATTGAAACAATAAGCGAGCTACAAGTCGCATTGGGCAAAATGTAGCGGGCATCTTCTATTGGCAATTCTTCTTTCATTTCGTTATAAAAATTCCATATTTCCCTAATCATTTCCTCATATTTCTCGCCATATTTCTTTCTTACAGAAGGAGGAATAACATAATTCATTTCCTGCTTCACATATCTCTGACTCTGCTGGGAATAAGAAGCTATACGGTGGCGAACAAGCTGATGAGTTAAAGCTCTTGACACTCCAGAAATTTCAAAAGTAAAGTATGCGTGCTCAACAACACTTGTATGTCCCATATCAATTACTGTTCTAAGCACATTTTTTAATTTTTCTTCCCCTTCCTTTCTTAACTCCTCAAATGTGCTTCTTGAATGAGTTAACAGTGCTGCAATAGCTGCAATGATATCTGGCTCTGGTGTGTGAGCAATAAGCTTTACTTCCATTATTTCCTCTCTACAATAAGCTCTATTATTTCCTTTGGATCCTGCATTCTTTTTAGCTCTTTTCTCTCAATAATTGGCACACCCTCAATATTTTTCTGATGAGATATTTCCATAAAAATGACACATTCCTTTTCTGCAACTCTTGAAAGATTGGAAATAATTCGAGCTTTTTCAACTATTCTTCTTTCATTCAATCCAACAATTATTCTCTCATCCAAAAGTTTTGTAATTGCACTAAATGGACTTCTTATTGTGGGAAATATAAATGCACCGAGCTCCTCAAGAATTTTCAGCAACTCATGCTCTATCTTCCTCAACTCTATTCTCTCTTTCTCTATTTCCTCCCAGAAATTTATGGGCTTAAGGAAATCCTCTCCCAAAAACTCTGCAATTTTTTCTGCAGCTTCTATACTCGCCCTCTCTCCTTTCTCATACATCTGTATCGTTCTTCTGGAAACGCCAGCAATTCTTGCAAGCTGACCAAGAGAAATGCCTCTCTCAACCCTCATTTCTCTTAAAACATCCCCATCAACATTGACGTAAAAACCGCCTGGAGCGGCGCAGACAAAAGGCAAAATGCCCTGAAGATAATTTTCAAGAGTAACGTAGGTAATGATAGGAACACCGTAACGGAAATAGACAACATCATCTTCCAAAAAAGAGGAGCACGTTCTCCTCCCTATTACAAGAGGAACAGCATCCAAAAATTTTGCTATTGAAATAAATTCTTTGGCTACATCTTCATGGAGAGAATCGATATTGTTCAGCACTTTTATAACTAACAAAAGATTATCTTTTCTTGCAATAAAGTCAAAGCTACTTGGACGAATCTTGCATATACTGCTACAATAGAAGCCTGCTTTCAGGAGCAAGTAGCGTGTTGCTTCAAGTAGCTCTTCCCTTTTCATCAAAATCATATACTACTTCTATATATAAAAATTTAATGTGGGTTGGAATAGATGACACTGATTCATTGCATGGAGGATGCACAACATATGTTGCAACAGAGATTGTAAAAGAGATTTGCAACATAGGATATGATATTATTGGCTATCCTCGCCTTGTAAGGCTAAATCCAAATATTCCGTGGAAAACAAGAGGCAATGGAGCCATTGCCCTGCAAATTGGTATAGGAGAGGGAAAAAGAAAGCTGATTGGAGAAATTGAAGAAAAAGTATATGGATACTCTTATAAGAAAAAAGAAGTGGAAGAAGATGAGATTATTTCTATTCTCGATAAAATTATGAGAAATGCTGAGAAGGAAGCAAATCCTGCATGGGTGGTTGCAAAGAAAAAATTCTCAAGGAAATTATATAGCAGAGCTGTTAAGGAAATAGTCCCAGTAAAAGAAGTGAAAAAGTTGCTTGCAAAGAAAAAAGCAAATTGGAAAACTTACAGAAAAGAAATGGGCATAATCGGCGCATCTGCCGCCATAGCTTGGAAGCCAGCAGACAGAACATATGAATTGATTACATATACACATGGAGAAAAATTTATTGAAAAGGAAAGCGTGATAGAAATGGATTTATCATTTCCTTCTACATTCAATAATTATGATTACGAAAATGATTATATTGCTCTCCTTCCTCATTCTCCTTCGCCAGTATTTTATGGAATAAGAGGGGATAATGTAGAAGAGCTAAAGAAAGCAATGAAAATGCTGAAAACATCTGAAGTAGAAAGATGGATTATTTATGAAACAAATCAAGCTACTGACGATCATTTGCAGAGAAAAAAAATAGAGGAAGTAAAGCCATACGAATCTGTAATTGTGAGAGGAATGGTGAAGAAGGAGCCTTTTGTTATAGAAGGAGGACATGTCATTTTTTCTATAACTGATGGAAGGGAGATTGAATGCACAGCATATGAGCCAACTAAGGGCTTTAGAAATATTGTGAAAGAATTAAAGAAAGGAGATGAAATAGTAGTATATGGAGGAGTAAGGGCAAGACCATTTACAATAAATATTGAAAAAATAGAAGTAAAGAAACTTGTTGATGTGTATAAAAAAATTGAAAATCCTATATGCAAAAAATGCAGAAAACATATGAAATCGATGGGAAAAGGAAAAGGCTATAAATGTCCAAAATGTGGAGCAAAAGCAGAGGAAAGTGAAGCAAAATATGTCAAGATTGACAGAAAAATTAAACCAAGTTTTTATGAAGTTCCAGTAATAGCACGTCGCCATTTAGCAAAGCCATTGAAGAGAATGAACATTCGCTGACTTATTCTTCTAAATTTTTCTAATTGGCTAAGAATATGAAAAATCAATCCCTCCGTTTTTCAATCTGAAAAATTTGAGTTTATCGAACAATGAAGGTTGTTGTAATGGTGTTTTCTCATCTGCAATTGCCTGTCATAAAAATCTGTTGCCATAAAAACAAATCTTTCATTTTAATCCAAAATTTTTCGGGTCATCGAAAAATTAGTGAATTATCAAAGAAAAATTAGTGAATTAATCAGCAACTTCAAATTTTTCACAAAATATTAAAAATCCTGACTGTTAGCAATACGAATGGCTAAACTTAATCTTTTGGAAAAAGAAGAAGTGAAGAAGGAACTTCAGCCCCATCCACTTTCATTTATGAATTTGCATTCTCTCTGGCTCTTCCTCTTTATATGGGGAATTTTTTTGGGGTGGCTTTTCCACTCTTCGTACTGGAATAAGTTGCCAAATATTGAATTTCTCAAACTCAGCTCATCGGTGCTTGTTTGGTTTTTAGGAATGCTTATTTTTGGAGTTGCAGCATCAGTTTTGATGATAAGATGGAGGATACTATTCGCTTATATTTTCGCTTTTGCTTCAGGCGTAGCTCTGCTATGGTTAGGAAATTTATGGAGTTATGCAGAGGTATTCATTCCTATTTACACAATAGCAATTTCTTTCATTGGACTGTTTTTTGTAGAGCTTTATCGCAGATCCCATAAGTACTTCATCACAAACCTTCGCATAATATTCAGAGGCGGTATCATCATAAAAAGAGAGAGAAGTCTGAGGTATGACAAAATAACAGATTTAGAATGCTCACAAGGAATATTTGGAAAACTATTCAGGTACGGAACAATAATACCTATCAGCCAATCTGGTTTTGGCTTAGGAGGAGATGCCTCTTTTGCTGCTGGTGGAGTAGGAGGTACAACAAAAAAAGTGGGCTTGTTTGGAGTTGCAGGAGGAGAAAAAGAGGTGCAGGTTCCGAGAACGAGAAGTTATTATGAGCTACATGGTGTGCATCCTTTCAATGAAGTTAAGACACTTATAGAAGAACTTGTTCAGGAAGGAACTTTGGCTCCTTATCAGAAAGAACAAGTAGAACTTCAGAGAGAAATGGTGGATATTTTGAAAAGGCAGTTTGATAGAGAAGAAGAAAAATGACCTTCTGAGAATAATAATTTTGATGAGAAAAAATTTGCAATAAGGAAACAGAGGGTAAGTTGTCGCATCCTTTTTGCCACAAATATATTTTCATTTCTCATGCCAGAAAATTTTTAGATACATTGGAAAATAAAAATAAAATTCTAAAAATTGTAAACAGTAAAGATAGAATCTAATATTATCCATAAAATCAATATCAAAATTAAGTAGAGGAAAATTCGAGGACTCATTTCTCTAAATTGAGCATATCTGCTGATGTTTGCCCCAATAAGATAGAATAATGAAGTAAAGATACCTGTAATTTTACCAATGCCGATATAGGCTATAATCCCGCCAATAGATGTTTCACCTTGGAATAAAGACAAAATAGAAATACCCGAAAAGAGGAAACTAAGAATGGATAGTAATTTTTTACTCTTTCCCCCAGTTTGGAAAACTACTAATCCCGCAAGAAACCATCC
>CAZNGK010000107.1:0-5843 GCA_964572575.1 uncultured Thermoplasmatales archaeon
ATATTTTTTCTTCCTTTCCAGAAAAATGTCAGAAGAGAAATTGCTGTGTAAAATATAAATATAAAATAAAAGAATTGAGGAGTGACATTAAAAATTATTGAGGAAAGCGATAAAGTAAAAGACAATATCACGACCCCTAATCCAAAACCAAAGATTGTTCTCTCAACAATATTTAATTTTTTAAAAATAGCAAAGCTTAACAGATAGCCAGGAAAAGCCATCAAGAAGATGCCAAAGAAAAGCCTTAAATATTCCATTGCCCCAATCATTTTCCTATTCGATAAATTCTATCTCCTTAAAAAATTATCTACAAAATAAATGAATGATGTTGCAATATTTGCTTCTATATGTTTTGCTTTCATATTTTGCTCCCATGTGTTAAAATACATTATGCACAAAATTTTCATGATTTAAGACAAAGTGGGATAACATTCTTTTTTCTGCTTTTTCGTATTTTCTTGCTTCTTATTTTTCATATTGCCGGCTAACAGTGATCCAGAGATGACATTCTCTATATGCTTCATTTATTCTTTCAGTTTCTTCTGGATAATCTTTTCCAACAACAAAATCTTCTGTTTCATTTTTAAATAACAAAAATGCAAGCTTAAAGGTGCCAGTTTTATTTATAATAAATGAATAATTATATTCCCACTGAGGTTGCCATTCATCCTCAATGTTTACAGGTGTAGAATTTAGCCTTGTTTCTATTTTCTCCATAAACCATGCATGTTCAGCATGGCTATCATATCTTGCTATCCAGCTTGCTCCATGTATTATGGCATCATTATCACCGATGCTATCATGGGCAACATTTCCATATCCCTCATCAAATTTCCACCAGCTTACTAAGCCAGCTGTTGTGATATTGCCCTCGTAGTTTTGTTGGATTTCTGTTGCATTTAATACTCTCTTATAAATGCGCACATCATCTATAATTCCATTGAAATAATTGTTATATGCCTTCCATACTCCTATCGTCAAATTTCCTTCATTCACTGCTGGCTTCCAGTCTGGTGGAAGAGAAATGTTGGCTTTTAACATTCCATCGTAATATAAGTAACATTGCTTTGTAACATTATCATAAACCAACACACCATGATGAAATTTGTCATCATTTACATTTTCTCCAGCTTTTAACGTATATGCCCTCGAGCCATTTCCTATTCGAGCTTCAAAATCCTTAGTTGTTGAGTTTATATAGAGACCATTATATCCCCCGTCTGTTAAATTTTTAGCAAGTAGCGTCCAATAAATTTTCCCAGCTGATTCCTTTCCATTATATTTAAACCATAATTCAATGGAGAATGAATTGTTTAACTTTACATTTCCACAGTCAACATAGTCATTGATTCCATCAAAGCTAAGGCAGATGGGATATTTCAAAAGCCATATTTCTACAGTATAGTTAATTAACTGCCTTTCATGATTAACTATACCTACAATTACATTTCCTGTCTCGTTTGTAGAAAGATTTGTTGGATAATTTTCTGCTTTTCCGTTAGGGCCGAGGATATAAAATTCTGTAAATTTTTCTCCCTGATGAGGAGTGGAAATTATATAAACAAGTAAAGCAATGGAGAGAATAATTGAAAAAGCGAGGGCTATGGTCAATACTTTGTCGACTTTATCTTCAGGCAATTCAATGTTAAATGAAATTGTGAATCTTTCTTTTTCATCTAGCCTGTACCATCTCCATATAGCTATAGCAGATAAAATAAAAACGAGGGAGGTCAAGCTAACGATGATGGGCTCAAGGCGTATGCCAAAAGGCGTATAGTTTAAGATTAATCCAATTAAGGGCACAATAGCTATTGATAATCCAAAGCTCAAAGCCATTCTCTCAATTAAATCTATATCTTTCTTTCCAGGAAAAAGAGCGAAAGTTAATAAATAGCCTGGAATGAATATAACAAAAGGCAATCCAAATATTACTCTTATAGCTCCTTTGACATCGAGAATTGCCATTATAAATATAATGATGCTCCATGCGATGGAAACAAATACGTCTATAGGATATTTAAATTCAATTTTCACTTTATACGGAATGGTGTAACAAATTTAATGATTACGGAATAGCTCCATTTCAGAATTTTTAGTTTAAAGCTTGCCAAATTTTATTTTAGATATTGGGCTACATATTTCGCAAATTCATTAAAATCTTTTAGTTTATTTTGCAGTATTTTGTAGAGAATATTTAAGTCAACTTCAGTATACATATGCACAAGGATATTTCTTAATTTCACTGCTTCTTTAAATTCTTCTGAAAATTCCTTAGGTAATATTCCTTCCCTTCCAAGGATTTCTATTACTTCTCTATAAGTTTCTGGTTTTTTTAAGCTCTTCATAGATATTATCATTTCTCCAATATCTAATACACATTCTAAAGCCACCTGCAGGTATCTTTCTAGGGCCCCTTTTAAAGTGAAGTCATTTTTTATCTCCTCGACGCTATATTTTTTGTAGGAATCCAATATTTTTACGTATTCTCGCAATTGCTCTAATTTACTTAAAATTTCATTTTTCATATTATTCCCTTTTCTGCAAATCTTTTTAGAGCATACTTTGTATGCCTATCTATATAATATTTCATATCTAGATATTCTGATAATATTTTCGCCTCTGTTTTTATTCTTTTTTCATTATCCTTCAAAATCTTTCCATATCTTATGATATTATACCTCAACAAAAGAGGGATATCATTCATTACCACTAAATCTATTTCGTCTGTTTTGAGTAGATCTATAATTTCAGATAATAATTTTAGCTGTATATTTACTCTTTCTTCTTTATTAAGATTTTCGTTTAAGAAAACTGCTATATCAACGTCGCTTAACTTCCCGCTTTTGCCACTTGCTTTAGAACCAAATAAATAAGCAAATTCAACATTTTTTTGTTTACTAAAGTAGGTTGATAATTTTTTGATTATATCCTGTTTTGTATTATTTTGTTTCATCCTAAACTTAAATCTTTATTTATATATAAATATCACCAAGAAAGGGGTAACGATATCTGTTTCTGTTTTTTTCTTTTCATTTTACCGGAAAACTATGGTTTATATAGCAGAGTATTCTCTTATCATTCTCTTATATTTTTCCACTAATCTATCTGCATCCTCAGCATTCATACTTTCTGCATAAATCCTTATTATAGGCTCAGTTCCTGATGGTCTTATCAAAACCCATTTATTTTCGAGAAACTGTTTAATCCATAAAATGTTCTAATTATATTTATATGGACAATATATTCACTATAATTAATGAAAATATAAAAAACTTTTCGATAATGTTTATAAGTCAAATTTGGATATATCAGACGGCGCGAAAGGAGGCAATAAAATGAAAGGAAAATATGTATTAGGAATATTTGTATTGGGAATAGTAGCGATTTTGGCAATGACTGCAAGCGCAAATGCAGCCACATCTACCATAGACGTAAGCCAGCCAACGCAGGTTACAGACAATACATACTATGAAAGAGGGGAATCTATAGCATATGATGGCACCAATTACTGGCTATTTTACGGAAGATCAGACTCGGTGACAGGAAATTATGGCAATGACGATCCAGATACCCATGATTACAAAGTATATTACAAGAAAGCAACAACCATAGACGGGCTGGCAGGTGCAACAGCAACACTGGTTTCAGGAAGTAATAACGCCAATCTCTACTTAGGAGAAACAGATGCAGTGTATTTCGATAGCAAAATATGGGTATTTGCATCTTCTGATGTAACTGGAGGCAGTGGATGTGCATTGTATTCATGGAATACAACTGATGGAAGCAGCTGGGATGAGTGGAATTTATCATCTGCAATGGGCATTGGGCTTCTGCCAGATGGTGCAGCCCATTTTGCTGCAGCTGTATGCAATGGAAAGCTATGGGTTGCCTACCAGCTGGGAAATGACTGGAATGCAAAATACTGGGATGGAAGTTCATGGAGTTCTGAATACGATATCTCCACTGGCTATGGAACAGCCAAGTTTTATGTTGAGGGAACAGATATTTATTTCGTAAGAGCGGTAGGAAATCTTTATCTTTACTGGTACAACAGCACATCAGATGCATGGGAGCAGATTGACAGCGTTACAGAAACAGGTGCTTATGATCCCACCATATACAAAGTTGGAAACTATTATGTTTGTGCCTATGCACCATGGGTGAGTCCGAAACAATGGATTAAGGCAAAGGTTGGCACTTCCTTGGATGACTTGCTTTCTAATGGCACAAATGTAAATATCACAGCTGGCATGTATGGCTCAAATGCATGGGTTGACATGTGGCCATATGCCTTTAAGGATGCAGGAGGAGACACATATCTCTTCTTTACATCTGAAAGAAATGCCACAGATCCATCTTCTGAAATCACTGGCAACATATGGTATCTAAAAGTTGACTGGAATGTCACGTATGATCACTTCGATTATATTCAGCCAGCAATAGATGCTGCAACAGGAACAACAATAAATGTTGCCGCAGGAACATATGAAGAGCAGATTTTAATCAATAAAAGCTTGTCTTTAATTGGAGAATCTGGAGCAAAAATAGTAGCACCTGATACAAGAAATACTTACAAGATTGCTGAATCAAGTGCAACATGGGATCCAATTATATTTGCTTATGGTGGAACATATAGTGCTGGGAATAATACAGTTTATGGAACAGCTACAATTAGCGTAAAAGTTGATGGCTTCGAAATTGATGGAGGAAATAAATCTGGTTCAGATAGATTTGTCGGCATATTATATCGTAATATAATAGGCACAGCTTCCAATAATTCTGTACACAGCATGTACGATTCTGATGGATATGGAGATGGTCCTGAAACATTTGGCATTATGGTATATGGCTACTCTAATGTAACAGTAGAAAACAATGTGGTCAAGCATTTCAGCCGTGGAGGTATAGGAATAGGTGGTAACTTTGGTGCAGGAGACCCTGTAGCGACTGTAAGGAATAATATTATCTATGGATATGATGAAACTCCATTAACAGGATGGTGGGCAGAGAATGGCATACAGTTCGGATATGGAGCAAGTGGTAGCATTGTTGGCAATGAAATCTACAATTGTTATGTAAACAATCCTAACTGGGCAGCAAGTGGAATAATGATTGTAGACACCTATAACGTGGTAGTTGATGGAAATTATCTGGAAGGAAATGAACAGGCAATAGGAGTAACAGATTTTCCAGGCTCGTTATATGGCTATCCATGGGACGTATATGAAATAGAGAATATTACTGTAACCAACAATACTTTGGAAAGCAACGAATGGGGAATAAGCGTTGTAAATGGTGCAGATAATATCATTGTTCAATATAATGACATTTTGAATACCAGTGGTGATGCAATTGATGTATTCAGCTACAAATATTGGTATCCATCATATGATATTCCTGCACCGACAAATGTAGAAATTCATTACAACAATATAGTGAACAGTGGTGCAGATGGGCTATGGGTTGGACCATATGTCAATGAAACAGTCGATGCAGAATGCAACTGGTGGAACGATATTACTGGACCAACTCATGATAAAAATCCTCTTGGAAACGGTGAGAACATAACCGACAGCGAAAATGTTGACTACACTCCATGGCTAACTGCATCATATCCAGGTGGATATTGCATTGGTTGTAGCTGTGTAGATTTCGACTGGAACCACTGGGATGATTCACCAAATATATGGTTAATCCCAGATGGCAACGTTGGCATTGGCACAGATAACCCACAGGCAAAACTCGATGTAAATGGAAGCGTTAGAGTACAGGGAAATGGTAAGCCGTATCTGTTCTTCATTAATACATCAACAAACAAAATTGGAATAGGAACGAATAATCCA
>CAZNGK010000108.1:0-5834 GCA_964572575.1 uncultured Thermoplasmatales archaeon
TCCATATAGCGTAGGCAACTGCAGGAGAAAACGATATTATAAACAGTATAATCAAGTTGAGCATGAAAAAGATTATTTTGGGATATAAATAATGAGTGATATTTTTATATGGCAGTGTCAACATTTTGAAAAATGAGAATACTCTTTGACTATTTGCTTTATGTTTTAATTGTTTTCTTTAGCGAATAACAAAACATTTCATTTCCATTCAATTTTTGATAGCCTCCTTTTATACAAACTTGACTTCTTGTGCGGGTAAAACGCATATACTTTTGGATTTTGCCTAAGATGTTTACTTCCATTATTTGCAAAGGGAAATGTCGCCAACTTATTAATTCTTTTTCGGAAAGAATTTATATATTTCAGCTCTTTATCAGTGTGATTAAAATGGATTGGGGGATGAAAAATCGTTTATCTAGGATAATAAAGCAGGATGGAAAAACTGTTATGCTCGCTGTTGACCATGGCTATTTCCTTGGTCCAACAACTGGTTTGGAAAAACCATGGGAAACAATTGAGCCATTGGTGCCATATGCAGATTGCTTAATGCTTACTCGTGGAATGCTCCGCAGCTGTGTTCCGCCGGAAGTAGATATACCCATCGTTTTACGTGTCTCAGGAGGAACAAGCATTGTTGGTCCAGAGCTCTTACATGAAGGAATTATAGCATCGATAGAGGATGCCATACGCCTTAATGTTAGCGGGTTGGCTTTTTCCATACTTGTAGGCGCCGACTATGAGCGTGATACATTACTTGCTTTCTCAGAAATATGTGACATGGGGCAGGAATATGGCATACCAGTGCTTGCAGTTACTGCAGTTGGAAGAGAGATGGTGAGGGATGCAAAATATCTGGCGCTTGCTTCAAGAATTGCTGCCGAAATCGGAGCTCACATGGTTAAAACATATTATTGCGAGGATTTCAGCAAGGTGGTTGAAGGCTGTCCAGTGCCAATTGTAATTGCTGGTGGAAAGAAGATACCTGAAAAGGAAGCATTGCAAATGGCTTACAATGCAATTCAGGAAGGTGCGGTAGGTGTTGATATGGGGCGAAACATATTTCAGTCATCTAACCCGCCAGCAATGATTAAGGCAGTTCGTGCAGTAGTGCATGAAAATGCAACACCAGATGAAGCATATGAAATTTTCCTGAAAGAAAGCAAGGAATAAATATTTTCACTTTTTCTTTCTTTTTAATTTATTTTAATGAGAAAGCAAATTTATTTTAGCGAAAAATCAAGTGAAAAACAAATGAAAAACAAGCGGAAAACAAACAAAAATCAAACGAAAAAGCAGACGAAATGTAAATAAAAACCCCCCTGTATCTCATATCATTTCTTTTTGATTTTCCGTGCTTTACTTCGGACGAGGAAATAAATTTAAAAATATGTAGGTTATAGCCACATGAAAGTTGCAATGTATTATAGCAATGATGATGTAAGAATTGAGGAAATGCCTGTTCCAGAAATAGGAGATGATGAACTTTTGGTAAAAGTTATGGCAAGTGGAATATGCGGGAGCGATGTTATGGAATGGTATCGCATTAAGAAAGCTCCACGTGTGCTGGGGCATGAAATTGCAGGAGAGATTGTGAAAGTGGGCAAAAATATAAAGGAATTTAAAGAAGGTGAGCGTGTATTTGTTTCCCATCATGTTCCTTGCCAGAAATGTAAATACTGTCTGCAAGGAAAGGAAACGCTATGCGATACCCTTCGTTCAACAAATTTTTATCCAGGTGGTTTTGCTGAATATCTGAGAGTCCCTCCAATAAATGTTGAAAAAGGAACTTTTAAACTTCCTGATGAAATGAGTTATGAAGAAGGCGTTTTTATTGAACCTCTCGGCTGTGTGGTGCGAGGCATGAGGACAGCGGGATTTAAAGAAGGACAAACCATTTTGGTTATTGGCAGTGGTATCTCAGGCTTATTGCATATAAAGCTTGCAAAAGCATTGGGAGCTGAAAAAGTTATTGCAACAGATATAAATGAATATCGCCTTAAGAAAGCAAAAGAATTTGGGGCAGATTTAGCTTTAATGGCAAATGAGGCTACAGAGAAAATGAAGGAGATGCATTGCCTACCAGATTTTGTTGCAGTGTGTGCAGGTGTGCCATCTGCATTTAAGCAAGCATTTGAATGTGTTGGAAGAGGAGGCGTTATACTTTTCTTCGCTCCTCTCAAGCCGGGCATAGATATACCCTTCCCTCAGTTCGATTTATGGAATAAGGGTGTGAGCATTTTTTCTACATATGCTGCAGCTCCCCGCGATATTGAAGAGGCAATAGAATTAATTAAATCTGGAAAGGTAAAAGTTAGGGATATGATAACTCACAGGCTGAATTTGGAAGAAGCCTCGCAAGGCTTCCAGATTGTTGCAAAAGCTCAGGATTCAATAAAAGTTATCCTTTTCCCTCATGGCAAACCATGATGTTCATAAAAGCCTTTTATATTGCTAAATGAAAATGATCTGTTGCCAATGTCTACTCTTCCTGTTGCCTTCCCAAGTAAATAAGGTTTTCCAAAATTTTTTACTCCTATAACATAATATCTTTCCATTTCAACAATCATATCAACGCTTATATTTCCACTTTCTCCATAAACGCTTTTTCCATAAATATGCAATTCTATTGGCTTTTTAAATCCATTTATCCTATCCCATTTCAGATATTCTATATTTGCTTCTCCATATGGAATGAAAATGTGCATGCTGTCATTTACAAAATGCACACCTCCTCTCATTCCATCTCTGCCTTTCACCATACCATATATGATTGCAAAATCATCTGTGCCAGCGTTGTCTGCATCAATTTCATCTGTGCTAAACTCACCCCAATCCCACCTAAAGAAACCCATTTTTGCCATTCCCCAGTTATGGTCGTGATAAGCCTTTCCTTCTATAACATATTCGTTGCCTTTATATGTTATCCTCGCTTTTCCTATACCATAAGGCACAGCCACATGCCATGCAGCCCACTGCCATTCTTTTATTGGCGTTGCTTCCCTGCCAAAAGCCATTCCTTTTGACTCTATCTCTACTGAAACGCTGAAATCCTTCTTCTCATACTCAATGAAGAATTTTCCATTTTCTTCATAAAATCTATTTCCTGCAATACTCACATTGCATTTCTCATAGTCAAGGCTGTAACAAATGAAAGGATAGGCAGTTATACTTTCTATAGTCTCATTTTCTGTAAAGAAGAAGGATGCCACCCCAACAAATGAAAGCAAAGGATTGTTCAAATTGCCAAAGGTGAAAAAGAATAGCAGGATTGCATTATGCTCTCCTTTCACATTTGCATACCACCATTCATACCAGTGAATTATATGACTCTCATTCTCATAATATTTAAAATGAGCAGCATCATCAGAGTCATATTGTATTGTCTTGTTTAATCCTTCATCTGTTAATCTTTCATCTGTTTTTCCATAAAAAGGAAAAAGAAGCAAGAAAGCAAGAAGGATAGCAACGATTTTCATTCCATAAATTCCTCTATATCAAGCTCTTCGAGTTTCTTTTTCTTAGGTATGCCATTTTTATCCCAGCCTCTTGCACTGAAATAATCTTCAAGCATTTTCTTCTCCTCTTCTTTGCTGACATAACTTCCTTTTGAAACTCCTTCTGGAATTGGTTGATGAATCTTCTCAGGAAGCCTTGCATTTTCTTTCTTCCATCCGGCCTTCACATTGAAAACATGTTTAAGGTTGCAAATTCTTTCTCCTATGACAATTAGCTCATCTTCTCCCATTTCTTTTCCAATGGCAGCATCCAGTATCTCTTCAAAATTCAGCAGATATATTCCTCTTGAGAACTTGCATACTCCCAAAGCATCGTATACTGCCATGAAGTTCTCCATATCTGCAATCTCCCTGCCTTTATCTTCGCTGCTAAATCTGTCTACTCCTTCATATTTCCAGAATTTTCCAGTGAGTTCGAGAGCATAAGCTCCGGAACGGAGATGGCATGCTCCTCGTGGCGATGTCATGAAGGCGAGAGCCATTCCCTTTATTCCCCTGACGTCATAAGCAGGTGGCTCCAGTCCGCGGACATGCACAGCATATTTCTCTGCATCTCCGCCAATTTTTTCTGCAGCCCTTTTCACTCCTTCAGCAAGCAAATCACCTATTCCTTCTCTAAATGCTATTTTTTTAACCAGTTCTATCAATGCATCCCCATCTCCAAATCTCGCTTCCATGCCTATTTCTTCTTTTCCTATGATCCCATTTTCATATAAATCCATGAGGAAACCTATTGTTCCTCCTGCCGAGATGGTGTCGATACCATATAAGTCGCATAACTCATTTGCCTTTGCAACATCTTCAATACTTTTAACTCCACAATTTGAACCTAAAGCAAATAGAGTTTCATACTCTACTCCATCTAAAGCTCCTTCATATTTTTTCAAAATGAATGCCTTTCCACATGGCTTAACGCATTGTATGCATGCCTTATTTTTAACTGCATAGCGAGGAGCCCAGTAATAGGGATCAATTTCCTTTCTTTCATCAAAAACTCCTTCTCTCCAGTTTCTTGTAGGAAATGTGCCACGCTCAGCATTCATCCATTCTAAAAACTCTCCTGTCCCATATTTTCCATCAGCTTCAAAAGAAGGATGCTTGACCATTTCTTCATACCACTTTTCTGCAAGCTTATACATTTTATCTGGCTTTGCCACCTTAATATCTTTACTTCCAGATATGGCAATTGCCTTCAAATTTTTGCTTCCCATCACTGCTCCTATGCCCCCTCTTCCAGCCTGGCGTTCGTCGCAATCAATGCATGCAAATCTCACAAGCTTTTCTCCAGCTATGCCTATGGAGGCAACGACAACATCTCCTTCATCTTTCTTAATTTCTTCTGCTGTTTCTCTTGTTGTTTTGCCTTTTAAATGCTCTGCAGATTTTATTGCCACCTCATCATCTTTTATAAGCAAATAGGAGAGCTCCTTTGCCTTTCCTGTTATAATGAGGGCATCGTATCCAGCCTGTTTTAATGCAAAGCCAATTCGCCCGCCTGTTACACTTTCATTCCATCCATTTGTTAAAGCTGACTTTGCAAAAAATGATGTTTTCCCTGCAGTAGGCGTTGGCGTGCCAACAAGCAGGCCAGGAGCAATTATCAACGGATTATCAGGGGAAAATGCATCTGATTTTGCATCTGCAATTGTATTCATAAAATAGGCGCCAAACCCATCTCCTCCAAGATATTTTAATATAAAACTTTCTCCAATACTTTGTCTTTTTCCCTCCTCTTTCCCAACATCTACACTCAAAATTTTTCCCATATACGCCATTTTATCCCTCCAAAATAATTGCATTCTGGGAACAGAATTTTACACATTGTGGTTCGCCATTGCATAAATTGCACTTGTATGCCTTTTTTTCATATATCCATACTGCATTTAAGGGGCAGGCTCTTTCACATGCTTTGCAACCTGTGCATTTTTCATAGTCAACATAAACTATGCCATCTTTTTTCTTCATTGCATCAAACTTACAGGCTTCGATGCATTCAAAATTGCAGTTGTTGCCATGAGAGCATACATGAGGAATATCATCTACCACACTTTTCTTTTCTATCCTTATCCCAGATTTATATCTGTTTACAACATTCCAGTGTTGCATTGAACAAATAATTTCACAAACCATGCACCCAGAACAATTCTCAGGAATAGCTTTTACATACATTGTAAGGATATGAAAAAACAATTTATAATTTTTAGGGACAATGTGCGCGTGAAGTAACTTTTTAGAGTATAGATGAAAAGTATGAATAAAAAGTATGGCTCTTCTGTAAAATACGAGGGATTGGCTAAAGACTAACTTCTTTGCAATAAA
>CAZNGK010000109.1:0-5651 GCA_964572575.1 uncultured Thermoplasmatales archaeon
AACAAGTGTTTTCAAATATTATTTTGTCAGTTACGGAATACCACGTATCATCCTTGTCCATTTCTATGTGTGGTGTTGTTTCTACTTCTTCTAAAACAGTAACAAAATCATCTATGTTGTATATTGTAGCATCATCTGCGGTTATTGTCAAATTGAAATATTCATCATCAACATCACTGCAATTTCCAGACCATGCAAAGTATGTAAGATTTACATCTCCGCCCAATGCTGTATAATTTGTAAGATTTCTATAAACAGTTTCTCCTGCATCTATCGTTACATTGTCAAATAGTTTCACACCATTTACTGTAAAATTAACAGTTATGCTTGAACCTTCTCCATTATAAACTGACATATTGACATCATCAAGTTCTGATATTTTGCATGGCAGTGAAACATTCCCGCTGACATTTGTTCCTGCCCCGCCTGCTGGAGAATATATATTATCAACAGATTGCTGGTTTATATCGCATGTTCCTCCAGTTATTGTTATTGTTTCTCTACCTGTAACAAATGTAGAACTGGTATATACACTCGAAACTAATAGAAAAGCCAATGCCGTTGCTACCAGAGCAAATATTTTTCCTTTCATTTTTCCACCTACATATACTTCACCTGCCTTTAAAGATTAAAGAGGAGAGAGAAATTACTGTATTTACGTAAGCACCGTAAATTCTGCCATGTCGTATGCACTATCTCCCTGAAGTATGTAAATTGTCATATCATAACTCTTGCCATCACTGAATGTATCAGTATCTGCCTCAAGAACCTTTACTCCAATCTGTATCTGAACATTGCTATCAGTTTCTATTGTTCCTAACTTAAAGCTACCTTTTGGATTGTATTCACCGTCCTTGAAAAGATAGTATGTTTTTGTCAGATACCCAGTTGAAACTTTAATATATACCTCGAATTCATCTACTTTAAGTGCCGATGGCAACCCTTCTCTGCCATTTATGCTATTAACAAGTGAAATCTCTACGTTTGTGGCATCTCTTGTATCATTATTCCAGATTGTTATATTGGCGGTTTTTTCAGTATCAGTTGATACAGAACCATTAGCATCTATTGCAGTGCTGAAGTTAAATTCAGTTGTGTCCTGAACAACCTCAAGCGTAGCAACAGCAGTTGGCACTCCTTCAGTAGGTGTCCAAGAAGGTGGTATTTCTTCCTGTCCTGCTTCATACCATTTATATCCTGCTATCCCTACTACCGCACCAATCAGCACACACGCCACGATTATGGCAAACAATTTTCCGCTCATTTTTCTCACCAATTAGTAAATACAGAAGGGGTATTTAAATAAAAAATGAATAAACAGTTTTATAAGATATAATAAATACGAAAAATAAACAGTTCAAAAAATCAAGAAATGTAGAAATAGGGGAAGAGATTGAACTGTTTATGGTGTATCCTATTCAAATTTCTATTTCATTGACGAACTCGTTTTTAACATTATCAATTATCATAGTATATATTGTTACAAGACCTATCACTGTCCCTACTGGAAATGCAAAAAGCATAAGTATTCCTAAAAATGTTGCAAGATACTGTCCTTCCTTGTATCTCTCTGCTACAAGATACCCAGTTACCAAATAAAGAACACCGAATGCAAAGCATGTCAATGCTGTAATAGTGCCATCGAAGTTTGCGAACTGCGACAATGCTCCCGCTGTTTCAAGGAACTTTGACAACTCTGTCCATACGCTTGCAAGGGCTATCCCAAGCACTATGGTTACTACTCCAAGTATTACGAATAGCGTTGCTATAACATCTCCCATATCTAATTTATTTTTTGGCATCAACATTAATATTTTTACATATAAATATGTTTTTTGGTGTTTTTCCCTAAAAAGGGAAAATTTATATTTAACTTATCATTTTATTCTTATACATGAGAGAAACAGATGATATAAGAAAAGTTATCATAAAATATTTAGAAAAACATAAAATATGCAGATTTAATGATATTTATAAACTTTTGAATATTGCATTTAAAGATCCTCCAGCAAAATCAACAGTTTCTACAATTCTTGATAACATGGCAAATGAAGGCATTATTTTTTCATGGCATAAAAAAGGTGCAAGATTCATCTCACTAAAAGTAAATGTAGAGCAGGTTAAAAACGATATTTTGAAATTGATGAAGGATAAATGGCTTGAGAAAGATAAATTCACTTTTCAGGAGATAGAAAATGAACTTGGTTATCCTTATGATATTTTAAATGATGCATTAACAGGGTTACTTACTCAAGGAAAAATAGTAAATAATGTAATTGATGGCATAACATATTATAAGTTGCCACCAATACATGCATCAATAAAGATTGGAATAGCATTAACGATTTTAATGCTGGTGCTGTATTTAATAGGAGAAAAAGCAATAAGTAAGGAGGCGTTATTTGTTGTAACACTGCTAATAATTGCGATTATGACTATACTGTGGTATAAGATAAGATGAATGAATAAGTTTTGTCTTTATCAACTATTATTGCCATTTCAATCGCCCTTACTCTTTTTACCACATATTCCGCATCCTCCTTCTCCTATTAAGCAACAACATGGTATAGTTAAACATGCAAGGCAAGTGCATAGTAAGGCATTCATACACCCTCCATAACAACCTTCTATGCATGGGCAACAGCATCCCCAACCACATTCACAACTGTAAATAGATGGATTTGATTTTATTTGCTTGATTGTAGTTGAAATAGTTGAAATTGCCTTCTTCAAACCAATCTTTGTATGTATGTAAATTATAGAAAAGATGAACTCATATAGTGTAAATGTTAAAATCTTAAACAGAATTGATGCTGGCATTATGATGAAGTATGTAGTTACTCCGCAACCAAGTAAGAAACCAGTTACAAATCTAATTTTGTTGTTACCACCACGAATGCCCAATTTTATGCTTGACCAATCAACTATTGCTGGAATTGCTAAAGACCATGATAGAATGAATGCTGTTATAAAGTCAATTTTTAAATAGCCAAAAACAAATGGCAGTGCTAAAATAAGTGAAGAAAATATGCCAATCATTTTTCCAAAACATCTCGCACATGGTCTGATTTTTCTGCCAAATATACTCAACTCTATGTAATGCTCATTATGCTCTAAAAACGTTATTGCATAATCTATTAACTTTGTTTTAATATCCTTTCTTTTCATTTTTATTTTTCCAAGTTATAAGACCTATTGGTATCAATATCAGGAGTGCCAACAACCCATATATCCAATAGTCTTTTTCTCTTTCTGGAGGAGTAGTTGGAGGAGCTTGACTTTCTTTAACTGTAACCAAAGCAGTGTCTTCTGCTGTTGCACTATCATTATCAGTTACGTTTAATTTAACAATAAAACTTCCAGTATTATGAAACACAACACTTGCTCTTTTTCCGTGTAAATCCCATACACCATCATTATCTATATCCCATTTATAATCAACTATATATCCATCTGGGTCATGACTTTCAGAACCATCGAGAGTAATCTCTTCACCAACATAGCATTCATAAGGACCACCTGCTTCTGCAACTGGTGGCTCATTTGTAGGAGGGGGCGGAGGCGGTGAAGAAATTGTAACTGTTGTTGTATCTGTATCGCTATATTGACCATCACTTACTTTTAGGACAACATTGAAAGTTCCTGTCTTATAATATGTAACATTTACTATTTTGCCAGTTAAATCATACGTTCCATCACCATCAACATCCCATTCATATGAAAGTGGATTTCCGTCAGGGTCATAACTTTTAGAGCCATCAAGTCGTATATTTTCACCAATAACTCCAGAATATCGCCCATCAGCATCTGCAACTGGAGGATTATTAACATTTGTAACAGTTACTGTTGTTGTGTCTGTATCATAATATGATTTATCATTTATTACTAACAATTTTATTGTATATACTCCAGCATTCTGAAATGTAATATATTTTTCCTTACCATATTTATCCCATATACCATCGTTATCTATGTCCCAATACCATTCTATTAAATTACTGCCAATAGGTGTAACACTTTTTGTTGCATCCAATTTAATTCTTTCGCCGACCTGTGCAATATATGGTCCGCCAGTATTTGCTAATGGTGTGTAATCCTGTGGATTTCGATTGTCTTTATACCATATCCAGTGAAGTTCATTTATTTCCCATATGGCACTACCTCCATGTCCATGAGGCTCATCATATAGCCATACATATAATGACCAGCGATAGCCAGATTTATAGTTATAACTATAACCAGATATTGGGTATGATACTTTGTAAGAATATTGGTCTAATTTTTCAACATAACCATTATATTCATCGAGCCATAAATGGGCTGATAAATATTTATTGTTATCATCTTCCCATTCAAATTGGACATTTGTTCTATTAGGTGGAGAATTAGTCCATATATATGCGGTTAACTCATTTGGAACTCCTCCAACTCCCTCTCCATATTTTGGCTCTATTTTATAAACAAAGCATATGTATTTATCATATGGATAATCTCCTTGCCATTCTGCTTGGATATGAAGTAATTTCTGTAAATATCCGCTGTCGTATAGAACATATACCGCAGATATTATTATTAGCCCAACAACTACCGAAATTATAATTTTTTTCTTCATTTTCTCCCTCAATCCACAATAAAAATTTATTTCTACTATATAGAATTTTTTATCTTGACAGACTCACCTACTGAAATTTCCAATCTGACCAAAATTAATGTGCATAATGCCTTTTATCACATTTATTACACCATCCAAATTTTCAAGAAAACTCTTATTATGATAGAATGGTATATTAGCACCAACAAAACAGATGAAAATTAACAAGCAGTAAAACACATCATGCCTATCAAGGTTTCCATTGAAAATATAATCTCTTGATGCACCATATCCCGCCAGTGCTACAATTAAAAACCATGTAGAATAGCCACTATAAAATCCCCACAAGTATTGTGAGAATATTAATCCGATTACATAGTAGGCAAATATTATGCCAACAATTAGAAGGAAGAATTTTCCTATGAACTTTTTTGATTTTTTAATACTGCCAACTGCAAGCAATATAATGAATACTGCTATACTTATTAAGATAGCAACAAATAACACTCTGCCAAAAAATTCGTGTGTATCTTTAGCAATGAAAAATCCGTATATGAGTATGAATAGCACCAAAAAGGATACAGACCACGCCATTGCTTTGTTAAAACTGAATGCCCACTTATATTCTCCATAATCTGTAAATTTTTTTGTAAATAATAATTTTTTAAGGTGTCCCATAATATATTTATGTTTAAATGTTAATAATATTTTCTATTATTCTATATCTTCTCCAGTGCATTTGACAAATTCTTCCTCTATTTCTTTCAAATCATCTTTGAGCCAAGATGGAACACCTTCATCTTTTGCATATTTTACTGCTTTTCTAACTGTGGCAAGTGCAGTATTGTAATCAAATGGTGGTTCATCACCAAAATAGTTAGCACTTTCCGTTTTTGCAAGATCCATCAAAGCAGATGCACATATAACTGCAACTTCAGAATTTTCATTTTCTATTGCAGTATCAACGCATACAATTAAACTTCTGTATGCATTTCTGCCCGCCTCAAATTCTTCACCTATAACTGGCATAATAGTAAATCTTTTATTGTATTAAATATTT
>CAZNGK010000110.1:0-5630 GCA_964572575.1 uncultured Thermoplasmatales archaeon
AGTTAAGATTATTAGAACGGCGATTGCCAAATATCTAAGGGGATTATCGATTATCCAAGAAATGGGGGAAAGTCAAAAAAACTAAACAAAATTTAGTGAAAATGATAAAATCGATAGAAGACACTAAAAAATTTTATAAATTTAGCATAAATTATAATTGATGGTTAAAAAAGAGCGCGAAGGTAGGATCGGTGTTGTTAGTGGAAAAAAGTAGACGAATTTACGGAAAAGTACGAACACATAACAAAAGGCATCAAAGCAGCGGAAGAAATACTTCGCGAAAAAAACGATGCACTTCAGATAGGGTAGCACATATTGAAACCGCGCGATTGGTTCTCAATGATATCTCTCCTTCTGAACTAAAAGAAAAAATAGCAAAACGTTTATCTGAGGCAGTATCTGTATGTAAATACCAAGCTGAAGAAGATTAGATACTCTCCAAAAGCATTTATGCAAAAAATGTTGAAATAGGATATATATAAGTATGGAAACTATACAGTGTAATGTAGATGGTGTGAATGTAGAAAATAGATATTACTTGTTGTATGGAATATTATCGGGTACTTTGTTGAATAATTATTGAAAAGAAACACTCCTTAATGATTATTCAACAAAGCATGTTTCACCAAAACTTTATATGTCCTCTAAAATAAACTTGTGGAAGTTATTTCAATGCCTAAAAACTCTTTCTATACAAGAGAGCTTGCTACTGGCTGTAAGCTGTGTCAGAAAGGAGCTAAACTTGTCTTACTTATAACTGGCTTATGCAATGCAGACTGCTTTTATTGCCCCCTATCTGAAAAGAAGAAAGGAAAAGATGTCATATATGCAGATGAAATGCTGGTTAAAGGCAATGAAGATATTTTAGAGGAAGCAGAACTAATTGAGGCAGAGGGCACAGGCATAACAGGAGGAGACCCATTGCTTACTATAAATAAGACTATCGAAGCAATCCATCTATTAAAAAATCATTTTGGAGAAAACCATCATATTCATCTATATACTGCAACACTTAGCTTAAATAAAATTAAGCAGGTTGAAAAAGCTGGTTTAGATGAAATAAGATTCCATCCTCCTGTAAGCTACTGGCAAAAAATAGAAAAAACAAAATTTAAGGAGTTAATTAGTAAAATTGAAATTAGTAAAGGAGTTGAAATTCCTTTAATACCTCATTTAAAGGCAGAAACTGTGCATCTTCTAAAAGAAATAGATAGCTATGAATTGGATTTTATAAATCTAAATGAGCTGGAGTTTTCAATAACAAATTTGGAGGCATTGGATAAATTTGGATATGTTGCGAAAAATGATGAGTCATCTGCTGTAAAAGGAAGTGAAGAAATGGCATACGAACTTTTGGAATTGGAGATGTCTACGCCTCTTCATTACTGCTCTTCATCATTTAAAGATGCCATTCAGCTTAGGAAAAGGATAGAGAGGAGAGCTAGAAATATTGCAAAGCTCTATGAGATCATTACAGAAGATGGTACACTTCTTAAAGGAATTATAATTGCTGAAAAAGAAAAACTTGAAGAAATAAGAAAAGAATTTGAGATAGAAGAACATCTCATTTCATGGGATGAGGAAAAGAAAAGGATAGAAACCTCCCCATTTATATTGGAAGAAATTGCAAAATATCTGCCCTATAAATGCTACATTGTTGAGGAATATCCAACTGCAGACAGACTTGAAGTGGAAAGGATACCATTAAACTAATTCTTGCAGAAAACTGGGGATGATGACAGTCGAATTTGCTCCCGCAATTATGATGCCATTAAACTAATTCTTGCAGAAAACTTTTTACATCATCTTGATGTAAGATATCATGACCATCTAACATTTCCATATTTGTATTTATTGTTTCCTGAAGTTCAGCTATATCAAAATCTTTAAATCCATCTGCTTTCCAGAAAAGCAATCTTTCGATTAAAGAAAAAGCAATTATTTCCCTCACATTGTAAATTTCCTTATTAGTGAAATAAATAATGCCAACATTATCAGATGTTCTGAATCTCATATTTGTTGCCACTCCATAAAGTCCACCTGTATGGCCGACATATGTTTCGTCTCCTATTTTCCATATTTGCCATCCCAAGCCATATTGGAAGCTGTATTTATTGCTTGGATATTGTATGCGATGCATTTCCTCAACTGTTTTCTCATTAAGGATTCTAACACCGTTATAAACGCCACCATTCATATGAGCTATCAGAAAGCGAGATAAATCCAGAACATTTGTTCTAAGCCCTCCAGCTGCGGTGTCAAGGATACTATAATGCAAAAGAGGATAATATTCTCCATATCTCACTACATATGGCACTGCTATTTTGCTTATATTTAAATCCTTCAACAGAAAGCTTGTATCATTCATTCCAAGAGGTTCAAAAATATGCTTTTTGCAGTATTCCTCAAAGGGCTCGCCAGATATTAACTCAACAAGATAGCCAAGTAGGGAATAACCAACATTGGCATAATTCATTTCTTCCCCAGGCATTGCGTCACTCCATACCTGTGGCTTGTAATGTATTTCTCCCGGCACTAAATATTCTTTAAGCCATGGATATGGATATCCTTTTACTTCTAAATCTCCAGGGAGATATGCATAAAAAGCAGGCGGGTCCATTGCCAAACTTGACTGATGGGCAAGCAACATTCTGAATGTAATGGGCTTATCAGGATAATTTGGATTTCTCAAGCTGAAAGGCAGATATTTATTCACATCATCGTCCAAATCAAAAAGACCTTTTTCATATAGTTGCATGAGAGCTGTGGCAGTAAACGTTTTTGAAATGGATGCAACAAGATAAATTGTTTCATTTGTTGCTTTCTTTCCATTTTCCCTATCATAAATTCCAAATCCTTTACTCCAGATAACTTTATTATCTTTTATAATTGCTGCAGAGAGAGCAGACATATGAGCAAGTTTCATGATTTTCGTTATCAAATTTTCAAAAAGCTCGTCCTGAAGGGCATTGAATTTAAAAAGAGTAGTAAACTCGCTTTCCCTCATTTCCCCCCCAATTTTTTCTTTTAATATTCCTTTTCCTGTTGAAAAACTTGCCCAAATCAGTAAAATTATTCCCAGAGTCATAAATTTATTTGCGCTCCTCATAATAATTAAAATTTTTTGAGTATATAGTATTTTCCTATGGTATTCAGTGTTGAACAGATGAAAAATAATGACGAAGTGATTTACTGACAAATCAATTATAAAGGCTATAACAACAGCTCATTTTATCTGATAAGTTTTGTAAATTCTGGTAAATCCTAATTCACCCATAATAAATAAGCCATTCCTGTTGCTTTCCAGCGCTATGAGACAAAAAACCTCTTTTCATTGTTCTGACAAAGCAAAATTGTTCTATTAGAACAATACTTAAATATATGCTTTTCATTCAACAATGTGGAAGAAGAGTGGGAAGTAAAAGGAGAATATTTCGGCTATATCCTGCTTGGGAGAGGAAATAAAAGAAGGATAGTGGACAGAGAAACAGGAGAAATCATAACAGAATATGAAGTTTGAATTTGCTTGGTGAGAAGTTTTTTATTTTTAGTTTTATTTAATTTTATGAAAGTGCTTATTGTAATGGCATCAAAAAGTGATGAAAGTGTAGGCAAGAAGGCAGTAGAAACGCTGGAAAAATTTGGTGTGCCATATGAAGTTAAATATGCCTCTGTCCACCGAACGCCAGAAAAAATAAAGGAGATTGCAGAAAGTGATGCAGATGTTTTTATTGCCATTGCCGGCCTATCTGCAGCTTTGCCAGGGAGCATTGCAGCATATACAACAAAGCCAGTTATTGGCGTGCCAGTTTCGGGAAAGCTGAATTTAGATGCCATTCTTTCTATAGTACAGATGCCGCCTGGCATACCTGTTGCTGCAGTCGGCTTGGATAGGGGCGATAATGCTGCCCTTCTTGCAATTCAAATTCTATCTTTGAAATATGAAGAGCTTGCAAGAAAGATGGAGGAGGAAAGGCAGAGGATGAGGGAGAAGTATGTTTGATGCTGGTGAGTTCGTCAAAAATGCTGTAGAGGAAATTAAGAGTAAAGTTAAAGGAAAAGCTGTAATAGCTGTTTCTGGAGGAGTTGACTCAACTGTTGCAGCAAAACTTGGAAGCATGGCCTTAGGTGAAAACTTATATGCTGTTTATGTAGATACCGGACTAATGAGGGCGGGAGAAAGTGATTACGTCAGAGGTTTATATGAAAGGATGGATTTAAATTTCATTTTCGTTGATGCAAAAAATGAGTTTTTAGAAGCTTTAAAAGGAGTGGTTGATCCAGAGGAGAAAAGGCGTATAATAGGAGAAAAATTCATAAGAATCTTTGAGAGGGTTGCAAAAGAGAAGAAAGCTGAATATTTAATTCAGGGCACTATTGCCCCAGACTGGATTGAAAGTGGAGGGGGACTTAGAGATACAATAAAGAGTCATCATAATGTCGGTGGACTTCCAGAGGAAATGCATGTTGAAGTAGTTGAGCCACTTCGCCATCTTTATAAAGATGAAGTGAGAAAAGTTGCCCGTTATCTTGGCTTAGAGGTGGCGGAGCGCCAACCTTTTCCAGGCCCCGGCTTGGCAGTTCGTATAATTGGCGAGATAAATGAGGAAAGGATAAATATTGTAAGGGAAGCTTGCAAAATTGTTGAAGAAGAAATAGAAAAAGCATGGCAGGAGGAGAAGATAGATAAGCCTTGGCAGTATTTTGCAGTCCTCATTCCAGTGAAAAGTGTTGGTGTTCACGGAGATAGGAGGGCATATGGATATACCATTGCGATAAGAAGTGTTGATTCCATAGATGCAATGACTGCTTCCTATTCCAAATTGCCTCATGAATTGCTCGAGCATATGGCACACCGCATTACAAATGAGATAAAAGGCGTAAATAGAGTTGTTTATGATATTTCAAATAAGCCTCCTGCCACCATAGAATGGGAATAAAATGAAATGGGAAAAATGGGAGCCTATATACCAGGAAATCCTTAAGGAATTTGGATATGATAGGCAGAGAGATGAAGAAGCTGCCATTATAGCAGAGGAAATTTCTGCAGAGAATGAAAAAATAGATGAATTTTATCTTGGAGGTATTATAAAGGGAAGGATTGTCAGCATTTGTGGAGCGGTTATTACCGAAAAAGATGTAAGGGAAATGGAGGGACTAATTTTTTCGGCAGATGAGGCAACGTCTTTCCTGCTTAGAAGATATATTTTGCCTGATATAATAGTGACAGATTTAGATGGGTGCATAGAAGATATACTTAAGGCAAATGAGAGAGGAAGCATAGCTATAATACATGCTCACGGCGATAATATTGATGCCATTAAGAAATATCTGCCCAAGTTCAAAGGAAAAATAATGCTCACCACCCAATCAAAGCCATTAAACAGCGTTTACAATTTTGGCGGATTTACAGATGGAGATAGAGCATACTGCATTGCACGCCATTTCAATGCAAAAGAAATAAAGTTATTTGGATTCGATTTTCTCCATCCAAAACCAAAAGATGGTAAAAGTATCGAAGTAAAAATGAAAAAGTTAAGATGGGCAAAGAGGATAATTGAAAGCTATTAACTCTTTAAAGCATGTCTCTTCCGCCATTCCATTTTATTACTCCTCCTGTATTGCGATAT
>CAZNGK010000111.1:0-5519 GCA_964572575.1 uncultured Thermoplasmatales archaeon
TTATCTAATAATTAAGAAAAAAATATATAGGCGAAGGGATTTGGTATTGAATGAGCATGGAGGAGATAGCTGATGATATTTTACTTGTTCTCTTAGTTTATAATGTTGATAATAAGGGAAAATGGATGGAAAAAGATTTACTACGAATAAAAATTAGAGAGGAAGATTTTGCACCTGCTCTTGACTTTTTAAAGGAAAAAAATTATATTGAGTTTAAGGACGATGAACATCTTCGCATAACGGAGGAAGGAATAGACTACATATTGCAAAAAGTCTAACTGATATAGCTAAATCGATATGCTCTGCCCATTCTGGATGATATGAACATTTCTTCCAAGTTCATAGCCCATTTCGCCTGCCAACGAGGCCATGGCTGCGCACTTTGCCATGTCGCCATGGGCAGGCAAAATATGCTGGGGTGAAACTATTTTAATTAAATCTCTCAGTTCCTCTCTTGAGGCATGTCCAGATACATGGATATCTTTGAAGAGGCGAGCCTTTTTTCTATGAAGTTTTTGCTCCAGAATTTTTCTATTTGCCTGTATGGCAGGAGTTGGTATCACTTCGCATGAGAATATGACGAAGTCCTGCGGAGAAATTTTGAGAGAGAGTTCATCATTTGCGAGGCGGGTGAGTACGGCGTTCTTTTCCCCTAGTCCACCAGTAACAATGAAAACATAATTCTCTTTATTTTTATTCATGCGGGCAAGCTTTGTTCCTGCTTTCCTTGCATTGTTTATAATTTCTGCTTCTTCTGAAAAATTTACAATCCTTAATTTTTCTGCAGATTCAATGTAATCGCTTAACGATTTTCCAATGAACACTGCCTTTCTTCCAAGCATTTTTGTTATGGTGAGCATGCTTTTTAATCTTGCAATATGAGATGAAAATGTTGTTAGAAAAATTGCCTGTCCATCAGTTTCCATCCCAAGCATTATATCCTTGAGCATCTCTTTTGCTATTGACTCTGAAAAAGTTTTTTTCTCTTCATCTGCATTGGTAGAGTCAGCTATAAGAAGAATAACATCATCTATTTCCTTTATCTTCTTTATATTGGTCCTTCTTCCAATTACAGGATGATTATCATTTTTATAATCAAGGGCATAAACAATGCTGCCATATTTTGTCTTCACGTTAAGTATTATAGATTGAGGGACAGAATGTGTAACATTAATAAACTCCACTTCTATATTTTTGGAAACTTTATAACTTGAATTTACATTAACTTTCACTATTTTATTTGAAATCTTTGTATTCCTTTTTATTATCTCTGCAGTATATGGAGTGGTAATTATTGGACAATTATAACTGGAAGCCATCCAGTTAATTCCTCCCACATGGTCAAGATGAGCATGACTTATCACAATTGCTTTGATTTTTTTCTTTAAGTGAGATATTAATTTATCATTTGGGATAGCATCTTCAGCTCTGAGAGTTTCTAAATCCATTTTCACATTTTTCTCTTGAAGAGCAACAAATCTATCCATGTACAATCCCATATCCAGAACTATTGTCTCATTATCCACCTCTATGCATGTCATATTTCTTCCAACTTCTTCATATCCTCCGATTCCACAGATTCTCAGCATGTGATAATATCTGCCTTATCTAAAAGAGTTTTCGAAAAGTTCAAAGTTGTTGCCTCAATGACAATCTTAAGAAGAAACGAATGTAGAAATGACACCAATTTATTATCTTATATTTTTGAAAAGTAATCATCCATGAGAAAGAATAATCTGTCATTGATAAATAATCTACAGGGGGAACAACTATCTATTTCTTTCATTTTGTTTATTAATCTTGGAATAATGAATGATTGGATTTGTTTTTTATTGGCATCTATGACAAGATCTTACTTACAAATTGAATATCAACAAATATCATATGAGAAATATTGTAATAGCAACCTATTTCATCTTTTGTTCATCTATCCTAAATTACAATCTCAGGTTGCCAATCTCAAATTTCTAACAATTCTTTTCCATATATTATTTAAATAAAGGACATATTATTCCCAGTGATTGCCAGAAAATCAGCACTTATTATAGTTACGCAACTTGCCAATGGATTACTTGGTTACATTGGATTAAAGTTCATTGCATTGTATATGCAACCATGGGAATATGGCATTGTTGGCTTTGCCTATGGATTTGTTGCAATTTTTTCAATTTTCGGCAATCTTGGCTTCAATCAAGCGCATATAAAAAGAATTTCTGAAGGAAAAGATTTGGATAAATGCATTGCTACATTTGCTACAGTTAAAATTTTCTTAGCTGGCTTTATGGCAAGCCTGGTTGTTTTATCAATAGCAGTATGGAAGTATGTCGTTGGAAGGGGCTTTGAATCACCGATGCATGAGAAGGCAATTTACATCATGCTTTTCTATTTTGTTTTGGTTATGATAACTCAATCAATGACCATAACCTTCAATGCGAGAAAAGAAATTGCCAAGTCACAGCTTCCTTATTTTCTGTATGTTTTCGTAAGAACCATAGCAATAATTTTCGTTGCTCTTTCTGGCTTAGGACCATTAGCTTTAGCCTATGCCTATTTTATTGGTGAAATTTTTCATTTTGCTTTTGCATTTCTTTTCTTCAGAGGATATCCTGTCAGCAAACCATCTTTTTCCTATTTCAAAAATTATTTTTCGTTTGCAATTCATATGGCTATTGCCTCTGCTTCTTGGCTAATTATGACAAATATAGACAAAGTTTTTATACAGCTTTTCTGGAGCGCCACACAGGTTGGAGAATATTTCGCCATCTTTAATTTATCCCGTTTCATAATTTTGTTCGCTTCCGCCGTCGGAGCGCTTTTGTTGCCAACCATTTCAGAATTTCATGTGAGAAATGAAATGAAGGAAATAAAAAATATAACTTTACTTTCTGAGCGATATCTCAGCATGATAGTCTTTCCAATCATAATCATCATGGTTTCCCTTGCCAGACCAATTATTCATATCTTGCTCAGTGACAAGTACATGCCTGCCCTCGTCGTCCTTCAAATTTTACCATTTTTTGTTTTAATAGAGGTTCTTTCACGACCATATGACAGCCAGTTGCAGGGAATGAATATGCCTCAAATATCAAGAAATAGAGTCCTTTTGATGATGATTATAAATTTGACTTTGAATGTAATTTTGATTCCTAAAGACATCAAAAGCTTGGGTATAAAGCTAGCAGGACTTGGAACAACTGGAGCAGCAATTGCTACAGTCTCAGCTTATGCAGCTGGACTAATATATACAAGATTGATGGTCTGGAAGTTGACAGGAATAAAGGGAAGTTATAGAGTTGCAATTCATGCAATAGCAGCAATTGCTACAGCAGTTTTTCTTTATTATTTAAGTAGCATATTCTATATTGCCAGATGGTATCATTTACTTTTGGCAGCATTACTTGGTTTTGCTTTCTATTTTGGCATTCTCTATCTTTTCAGAGAATTTACAAAAGAAGATTTCGATTTCTTCATGGATACTTTGAATCTGAAAAAAATGTTGAAATATATAGGAGAGGAAATAAAGAAATAAATTCGAAAATACTCGATTTTATCTGTCATTTCATCTTATAATAGGCAGAATAAAATAGGTAAAATAGAATCAAACAAGATTAGCAATTTTTGAAAATGAAAAGACTTGTTATTTGTCTGCATTTGTGTTTCATCGTTATATGAAATGGAGATAGCCCAGAATATCCCATCAAATTCATGGATGATAAACCTTGATAAAGCCTAAGAAATAAAGAAGATTATCAAAAATCGAATGACATTTTCATTGGCAAACTACTTACGGGGATGAAATCTTCAGCAACAGCCTTCTTTCACTCTTTATTCAACAAGCATGAAATAAAAGCAAAAAATATATGGTAATGTTGTATACATAATTTAATGCCCTTTAGTAAAGCAAAGCTAATGGAGTTTCCCAGAGACGTAGTTGTAGGACATGACGTCATTAATGATATTGTTGAATTATGTGAAAGAATAAATGTGAAAGGTGTCGGTCTGGTAGTTCATGATGAGTTTACTAAAAAAATAGCTGGTGAAAGGGTTGTGATGCTTTTGGGCAAGAAATATGAGATAGGAGATATAGTGGTGGAGAAAGCCACAATGAATGAGGTTAGGAAGGTGCAAAGGCTGGCGAAAAAAAATGATGTTGATTTTATGGTTGCAGTTGGAGGAGGGAGTGTAATTGATGTAACAAAACTTGCTTCACATCGATGTAAAGTTCCCTTTATCAGTGTTCCAACTGCAGCGTCTCATGATGGAATAGCTTCACCACGTGCTTCAATAAAAGAAAATGGAACATCTGTTTCAAAAGAAGCTCGCTCACCTCTCGCAATTCTGGCAGATACAACAATTATATCTAAAGCACCATACCGCATGCTTGCATCAGGATGTGCAGATGTAATATCAAATTTAACTGCCATTCTGGACTGGAAACTTGCCTCCAGACTCAAAGGAGAATATTATAGCTCCTTTGCAACAGCTTTAGCAGAAACAGCAGCAGAGTCTATCATACAAAATGCAAATTTTATAAAACCGGGCATAGAAGAGGCAGTCTGGATTGCAGTCAAATCTATGATTGTATCTGGAGTGGCAATGAGCGTTGCAAATTCCTCACGCCCTGCAAGCGGTGCAGAGCACATGTTTTCTCACGCTCTCGACAGAATCGCTCCAGGAAAGGCAATGCATGGTGAGCAGTGTGGTGTTGGGGCAATAATGATGATGTATCTGCATGGAGGAGATTGGGAAAAGATAAGGGATACACTGAAAGAAATTGGTGCACCAACAACTGCAAAGGAGCTTGGAATAGCAAAGAAGGATATTATAAAAGCTCTAACAATGGCTCATAAGATGCGTCCCAAAAGATATACAATTCTTGGGACAGATGGCATTCCAAAAGAAGCTGCTGAAAAATTAGTTAAGGTAACTGGGGTGGCATGATGGTAATGGTAACACTTATAGGTAAGAAGCTGGCAAAGGAAGGGAACGAGATTATGTATTTGGGAATAACACAGAAATGTAAAAACTGCAAACTCAAGACAGTTTGTTCGAACCTGCAGGAGGGTAGAGTATATAAAATTGTGAAAGTAAGGGAAAAATTCCATGAATGCTCTCTTCATGAGGAAGGGGTTGTGGCAGTTGAAGTAGAGAAACAGCCTGCAGAAGTTAATGTTAAAAAAGAAGAAGCAGAAGCAACAGCAGTGAATTTTCATCCAATAAAATGCGATGAAATATCATGCAATGAATATGAAGCGTGCAATCCAATAATAAAGGAGAGAGAATATAAAATTGTTGAAGTTATTGGAGATGTTGAATGCGCAAAAGGATACAGCTTAAAAAAAGTACTCATTGATGATTTAAAATAAATGATTTGTTTTAAGATGCTAAATGATAGGAAATAACCGACATTAAACAATCTCCACACAAGGTAATTTTTAAAAATAAATGAGAAATCTTTTTCAATTTCATTTGTTTGTTTTGAATACAATCTCTTTTCGAACACAGGCAACTTCTTTCGA
>CAZNGK010000112.1:0-5460 GCA_964572575.1 uncultured Thermoplasmatales archaeon
CAATAGCAATAGATGGAGCAACTGTAGGAAGGCAAATAAAGCCTGAGCAGATTTTATATGTAGACATCAGTCAAGGAGATATACAGAAATTAATTGAAATGGATCTCTCTCCAGATGAAAGAGATGTACTTGAAAAAGTTATCAAGATAAAGAGAAAGCATGACTAATCTCTTCCCATATAAGCCAAGAAAATATCAGGAGCAGATTGTTGAAATTATAACGAAATGCCTGCATGAGCAAAAAAATCTTGTGCTGGAGGCGCCAGCAGGCACTGGAAAAACAATATGCGTTCTTGCTCCCTGTATTTCTTTTGCTGTTGAGAATGAGCTTGGTGTGATATATGTAACGAGAACAAATTCCCAGCAGCGTCAGGCGATAGAGGAACTTAAGAAGATTTCTGGGAAAGTTGACATGAGGGCAACTGGGATTCAGGGAAGAGCAAATATGTGCCTGCTTATTGAAACTGTTCCGTCACTTAAAAATGGGAGCAATGAGGAAATATCCCGTATATGTGCAAGTAGAAAGAAGAAAAGTATAGAGGCAATGAGAGGAAAGGAGGTACAAAACAGGTGTATATTTTTTGAGAATTTTTTAATTGATAAAGAAAATTTACATTTTGATAGAGTTGTTTCTGCAGAAGAGCTTGTTGCTTTTGGAAGAGAACATGGAATATGTCCATATGAAATAAATAAAATGCTCCTGAAAAAATCACAGGTTGCTATAGCCCCCTACATATACATATTTGACGAATTTTTGAGAGAGAAATTTTTAGCCTGGTATTCATTTCCTCCTGAAAAAACTATTCTGATTGTTGATGAAGCTCATAATCTGCCTGATTTTTGCAGGGAACTGCTTTCTTTCTCTCTCTCTTTAAAAACTGTAAGAGCTGGAAAAAATGAGGCAAGGGACTATGGAATTAAAGACAAAAAAACGAGCATTTTGCTAGATATTTTGGAAGAAATTTTGTCATTGCTCTATGACGAAGTTCATTTATCAGAAACAGACGATGCCCTACTGGCAGAAAGAAGAATAGAAGAAGAACTGGAAAAGCATTTTTCTTTAAGAGAAGTGGAAGAGATAGCAAACAGCATGATAATGTATGGAGATATTGTGGCAGATATAAAGGAAAGTAAAAATATGCTTCCTCGCTCATTTTTAAGGAGCATTGGCAACTTTCTGCTTTCATGGATTTCTCTCGATAACAGATGGGTTAAATTGGTGGAGAAAGAAGGAGAAAATGTGAGAATAGTTGCATATTGTCTCGATTCATCAATTGCTTCCTCCATACTTGATTCATTTTATTGCAGTATACACATGTCTGGAACTCTGCAACCAATAGAGGAATACAAGAAAAGTATAGGAATAGATGCAGTTACTGCAATCTTTCCTTCACCATTTCCAAAAGAGAATAGGAGAGTTTTTTATATTGAGGGAATAACAACAAAATATTATATGAGTAGCGATATGGTTGAAAAAATAGCAGGCTATATAGAAAAAATATGTAATTCTGTTGAAAAAAACATGCTTGTATTCTTTCCTTCATATTCCGTTATGGAGAGATTTTTGGACAAAATAAAAATGGAAAGAAAATATTATGTTGAAGAGAAAAATGATAAACAGAATGAGTTAATGAAAAAAATTGAAGAATTTAAAATGAAAGGTGGAATATTTTTCTCTGTCATGGGTGGCAGACTTTCTGAAGGAATGGATTTTCCATCTGACGAACTTGAAATTGTTTTAATTGTTGGCATACCATATCCTCCTCCATCAGCAAGACAATATGCTTTGCAGAGATATTATGATGAGAAGCATGGCAATGGATGGAAATATACTGTTGAGGCTCCAGCAATTAGGAAGATGATGCAGGCTATAGGCAGGTTAATAAGAAAAGAAGAAGATAGAGGAATTGCAATAATATTGGATGAAAGAGCCAAGAGATTTATGAAATATATTGAAATGGGAAAAGCTGGAAAAGAAGATATTGTTAAGGATATAGAGGAATTTTTTGCATGAAAAACTTTTGTTTGAAGTACCCAGGTATTTCTAGACTTACAATCATCGAGTATAACATAAAGATTGAAATATTTCGTCTTTAAAATATCCTTTACCATTACCTTATGTATAATCCTCCTGCAACAACTATTGTTTCTCCTGTAATATAATCTGCAAGATTACTTGCTAAAAAGAGGCATACATTTGCAACATCTTCTGGCTTACCAAGCCTCTTCAAAGGAATTTCTTCTATCCTCCTTTTCCTCTGCTCTTCTGTATAGTCTGCTATTATATCCGTATCTATTGTGCCAGGAGCAATTGCATTTACAGTTATATCTGGGGCAAGTTCTAGAGCCAAACTTTTCATAAATCCAAGCATGCCTGCTTTGGAAGAAGCATAATCTGCTCCATGAGAGGAGCCTTTTAAAGCAAGCTGAGATGAAATGAAAATAATTTTTCCTTTTTTCATGTAAGGCAGTGAACATTTACACATATTGAAACAAGATTTCAGGTTATTTTCCATTATTTTGTCCCATTGCTCTTCTTCCATATCTTCAAATTTTCTCCTTTCATATATTCCAGCATTGTTAACCAGAATATCTATCCTTTCAGCTTTTTCAACAAATTTTTCCACAATTTCCTTTGCTATCCTAAATTTGCCTACATCTCCATGTAATAAAATTCCATCTGAATATTTTTTAACTTCTTCAAGCACTTCCCTTGCCCTATCATGACTTTTGATATAGTTTATTCCAACAAATGCCCCATGCTTTGCAAAAAGAATCGCTATTGCCCTTCCTATGCCACGAGATGCTCCTGTTACAATGGCTTTTTTACCTTTGAGCATACTAATGAATTCTTCTATACATTTTTACAACTGCTTCAACAGCTTGTTTTGCTCTGTCAATACGCTCTTCTGCCTGCAATCTTGACATTCCTGGACCAGTGATTCCAAGTCCAACAGGCTTTTCATACTGGACTGCCAAATCAGCTATTTTACGGGAAGCATGCTGCATTACAATTTCATCATGTTCAGTTTCTCCCTCTATAACTGCCCCTAAAGCCACGACTCCATCGATACTCATATCCTGCAGAAGTTTCTTCACTGCGAGAGGCATATCAAACACGCCAGGTACCTTTATTATCTTCTCCACTTTTGCACCCAAAAATTCTGCATGCTCTTTTGCTCTTTCAAGCATCATCATTGAAATATCATAATGAAACTCAGAAACCACTATTCCAATTTTTATTTCCTCTTCTCTTTCTCTCTTCATTGTTTTGTTATGAATTTTTATTATATTTATTTTTGGATGTATACATAGGTATCATAGGTGTCAAGAATTGAATGAAAACAGTTTGATGAACATTCTTTAATTCATTCTTCAATCAATTCCTAAAAGAAGTATTTTATTCTTTTTCAGGGCTAACATTGTAGCAATTAATTCAAATTTAAAGTGATTGATGATTTTTGATATATAGAAATAGGGAATAGTTCATCAATTCATTCACTAATTTTCGTTAACAGAAATAAAATTGAATGCAAGAGATTATTTGCTGAAAAGCTTCTGCAGTTTATCTATATCATATGTATTTATGACGTCTTCTTTTTTTGCCCAACCTCTCCTGGCAACTGCTACACCAAGCTCGTAATGTTTTAAATGATCTTTTCTGTGAGCATCTGTTCCTATGGAAAGTTTAACATTCATATCAACAGCAAGTTTCACATGTATATCATTTAAATCAAGTCTATCAGGATATGCATTTATTTCCATAACTATGTCATTGTCCTTAGCAACCTGCAAAACTTTTTCCATATCAATTTTAATTGGCTCTCTTTTCTGGATAATTCTGCAGGTAGGATGAGCCAGAATATCAACATATTCATTTTCCATAGCTTTTATGACGCGTGCAGTCATTTCCTTTTCATTCATTCTGAAAGCTGAATGAACACTTGCTAAAACTACATCCACCTGCTTAAGTAAATTGTTACTTACATCTAAATTTCCATCTTTCATAATGTTCGCTTCAACCCCATGAAAGATATAGATATCATCGTATTTTTCTCTCAACCTTTCTATTTCTTTTGCTTGTTCTATAACTTTTTTTTCATCCATTCCTCCTGCAATTTTTAAGCTTCCAACATGATCTGTGATTGCAATAAACTTATGCCCTAATCTGCGAGCTTCCTCAATCATTTCTTGTATAGTATTGGAACCATCACTCCATTTTGTATGCATCTGCAAATCTCCTTTCACATCCTCATATTCAACCAATTTCGGCAGGCTCCCATTTAATGCGCATTCAATTTCCCCTCTATTTTCCCTTAATTCTGGAGGAATCCATTCCATTCCCAGAGCCTTATAAACTTCTTCCTCACTTTTTCCTGCAATCCTCTTCTCTCCTTTAAATAAACCATATTCATTGAGTTTATATCCCTTCTTTATTGCAATTTTTCTCACTTCTATATTATGTTCCTTGCTCCCTGTAAAATATTGCAACGCTGAACCAAAACTTTCTTCCTCAACAATTCGCAAATCAACTTGTATGCCACCATATAACCTTACAGATGATTTCGTTTCTCCCTTTGCCAAAACTTTTTCAACTTTTTTCATGCTGGTGAAAATATTCATGACTCTTTTTGCATCAGAAGAAACTGCAAGGATGTCAACATCCCCAATTGTTTCCTTCCTCCTTCTAATTGAACCTGCCAAACTTATTTTTTCAACATGCTCTTTTAGCTCTTCTAAAATTTCATTTGCTTCAGGCAGGACGAAGCCAAGCAGGAAACGGTGCTGGCGCCCGCGGGCAAGTTCAATGTTTTCGAGGATTTTCTCCTCTGTTTTTTCTCCAAATCCTTTAAGCTTTCTGATTTTTCTTTCTTTTGCAGCTTTCTCTAAATCATCTAAATTTTTAACCCCAAGTTTTTCATATAGCATCTTAATCATTTTTGGTCCAAGTCCTTCAACTGCTGATAAGCCCTCTATGTCAACAGGAATCTTTCTCTTCAATTCTTCCAGTTTTTTCACCTTTCCTGTTTCCAGAAATTCTTTAACTTTTTCAGCTATGCTTTTTCCAACTCCAGGAATCTTCAGCAGGTCTCCTTTTTTATAAATTTCCTCTATATCAACGCTTAAACTCTCTATATTCTGGGCAGCCTTCCTGTAGGCACGGGGCTTAAATTCAACGCCTTCTATTTCAAGCAGATCTGCAATTTCATACAATATTTTTGCAATTTCTTGATTTTTCATTTAATCACCAATGTATTCTAAATGAACCATTATACCCGCATAAAGGACATGGACAATTTTCATCTTTCCTCTCATACCCGCATCTTGGACATTTCACATTTATTCAAAAAAATTCAGTTAATATTATTTTTGGTTATGACATGCATTATGGTAAAACAACATACATTTAGCGAAATAAAAAGCGAGATAACTTCTGTACTCTACAATCACTGAAAAATTT
>CAZNGK010000113.1:0-5390 GCA_964572575.1 uncultured Thermoplasmatales archaeon
AGGAAGGTGGATGAAAGTGAAAGACTTAGATATATCTACAGAGCTGTTTCATTGCGGGAAGCATGGAAACTGGTAAGGAAGAGAATAGAAAATATAATGGATGAAATTTCGCAAGTTATTGCAAAGAGTTTTAACTAATTTCTCCTCTTTTTCTTATCCTTGCCCATATTGCCAGTAGGGAAGGCAGAATGAATGTAGAGGATATAAAGCTGTATAGTATCGTCAAAACTGTTATTCCTCCAAATTGCTGCAAAGGTGGCATCAAAGCAAATACAAGCAGCCCGAAGCCGGCGATGGTGGTTACGGTGGTGCCAAACAAAGCAGAGCCTGTATGTGCTATCGTGTTTCTGCAAGCCTCATCTATATCCTTATCTTTTTTTTCAGCAAATCGATGGCTTATGTGAATGCCATATGTAACGCCCAAGCCAATTGTAAGGGATGCGATGCTTAAAGTCATTACATTGAGAGGTATGCCAAACAAATACATGCTTCCAAGTATCCATATAACACACAAAGCAACAGGAATAAGAGTTAGAATTCCAAGAATAGCTGACTTGTCTTTTATATAAAATATTATTGCCAAAATTACTAAACAGGAAATTAAAGTTGTGATTAATGAGAGGATCTGGCTTTCATTGATTAAATCCATAATTATTTTTGCCAAAATTTCACCTCCTGTTACAACCGCACTACCATTCAATGGTTTTATATCTTCTTTTAAATCATTGTATAATTCATCTACCTTTTCTTCTTTCCTCTCCGTATTGACCTCCACCCTTATAACAGCTTTATCGAAATAGCTGCTTTTATACAAGACCATTTTTGCATCCATTGGAGTATTTAAATAAAGCCGGTTGTAAAGAAGCGTAATATTTTCCTCACTTATGTTTTCCTTTGGCAACCCATTCTCAAAATATTTATTATAAAGAGTGGCAAAAGTTTCATTATATCTCGAATCTCCAAATCCTTGATAGCTGGCATAATCACTCATTAAAGAAAGAATGGACATTGCTTTTGCATTACCATCAATTTTAACAACATATTCATCATCTTTCATATTGTAAATACATTGTGCCATCTTTCTAAGCGTATCTGGATTAGCAATATTTTCTTTTACTAATATATATGCTTCTTCTGCAGTTCCACCTGCTATCTCAAATTCATCCATCATGAAACGAAGATTTTTTGTTATTTCCAGCTTTTCTGGAAGAAAATCTTTTATATCAAAAGTCGTGGAAAGTTGCATGGCGTAGTATCCCATAAAAATGGTTGCTACTATTGCTACTGCAATATTTTTCATGAATTTATCAATGAAAATGTTATCGCCAAATATTGTAAAAAAGAGGAGAGAGGGTTGTTTACTTTCTTTTACTTTCTTCTTCTCATGAAGAAGAGGGCTATAACAACTGCCAGTGCAATTCCAATGAACTCAAAGCCTGGACCTGATGGTCCTGCCACTACTTTAATTGTCTTCTCTGCTGGATAATAGCCATCTTTTTCTGCAGTTATCTTAATATCTCCCTTGTTCTCAAATTTGTATTTCACTTCGCCATTTGCATCTGTTGTCAATGTCTTTCCTTCAATTGTCACTTTTGCTCCCTGCACTGGCTTGCCGCCGCGTGTGGTAATGAGCAATGTTACATTCTTGCCCTGCTCTATTTCTGTTGAGACAATGATTTTGAGACCAATCCATATGTCTATTTCTCCAGCAAGTTCATCTTCCACAAGTATCTTTATCTTTCCTGTCTGCAATGGAACTATTCCAAAGAGAAGTTTTCCGTTTTCATCAGTTTCGCCAACTTCTACTGCATCTGCCCTTGTAGGTGTTATTATCTTTACTTTCAATCCTGCAACTCCACTGCCTGTTAATGGATGCTTCACAAGTATGGTAATCAGATTTTCTTCTGCAAGGAAGGCAACTTTTTCTGCTGGCTCAACTATCTCCACTTCTGGCTTGGTTACTTCAAGAATGCCATCTGCTTCTGCATACTGGCTGCCGTCTGCCTCTGGCAGGAATTCGAATGTAATGTTTCCTACTGCTATAGCTGTTACATTTGTAATGTTTCCTTCTCCGTTTTTAATTTCAAGTTCATATGTTTCGTTTTCAACAAAAGCTTCAAAGCTTGCGACCTCTTTTATGCCTTTTATTAACAGTGTACCATTAACTGGCTCTCCATTCCATGTAACTGTGAAGTCAAGGGTCTTATCTTTATCAACATTCTTCACAAGCAGACTTGGTGTCACACTCACCGATGCCTTGCTCACTTCAAAGCTTGGCTCATTGTTCATATTGTCATGCTTCTTATCTCCTGTCCTCACATACACATAGTATGTGCCAGATTCTATTTCAAGGAAGTTAAATGTATCGTTAGCTTTTGTTCCTGTATGAACTGGTGCAGGCAATTCAAGAGTTCCATCATGCAGTTTTTGCAATTCTGTTGCATTGAGGACATAGAAATTGAAGGTATCTTCATATGGGTTGCCATCTCTTGTTATATTAACTGTAAATTCTGTATTTTCTCCAGCAAGTACATTGGATGGAGCTAAACTCACGTTCAGATCATGAGCTGGATTTGAAATAATGCGTGCATATGCATATAATGTTTCTCCTCCATATTCAAATGTTACCATAACTATAAGATTCACTCCAGCTATTGTTGAGGTGAAGTTGGTAAATACATATTTCTCTCCAGTGACTGTATTTGTTGTAGCTATTACAGTTCCAATTCCATATAAGTCATCTTCATACACTATTGTTACATTTGCATTGTATATTGGATACTGCTCTGTCTTATCTTTTACTTCTACCTCAACAGTTGTTGGTGTATCTACTATCAGAGTCGTTGGTTCAACGCTTGTAAATCCTCCCTTATCAACTTCAATGCTCTCATTTGCCTCTCCCTTATCTGGCCATGTTACATATACGTTGATTTCTCCCTTACCACGTGTCGGGAATATGGTGATATTCCATATTCCATCCTTCCAGTATTCATATGCTTCCTTAGGTGGTGCATATAATACATCTCCTTCCACTTTAATTCGTTCAGTAACATTCTCATTATTTGTTCCTATGCCCAAGGCTTCTGGTGTTCCATAAGTTGTCATATTTTCTCCAAATATCTGAACTTGAATGACTTGCTTATTATTTGCAGGCTCCAACACATCAATTTTCTTTGGCTCTACTTTCAGATTTACTGGCGGGGCAGCCTGCACAGTATAATCTGCCTGACCAACATATTCCCAGTTTCCGTCTCCAGTGACATCAACGCTGAAATTAATAACATAGTCGCCAGCTTCCCACATGCCTGAAGTGAGATTAAGGAGCTTGCCAGTTATTGCAAAGTTAACTGGGCCACCTGTTTCAACAGTTGCTCCCTTCTTGGTATGCCATGCATAAAGCTCTCCATCCTTATAAATTGAAATGTTGTGATCATTGGCAAGAAGTGCTTCTCCATCTTCTGGATATGCTACCTCAAATACAACTGTTCCTATGTCAAAACCGCCTACAGCATCGTTGCTCACCAATGTAATGTTAGGAGCAACCACATTAACAATAACAACATCATACCCAAATGCATCTGGATATGTTGCATTTCCTATATATGCTGTAACATTATATTCTCCTGCTCCTTTTTGTCCCATGTTGAAATGATAAAGGAAGCTACCATCTGTTTCAACATCTTTTATTTCGCTACTTCCATCTGGATAGATTAGTTTAACTTTTGCCTGTGCTGCTGCTTCGCCATTCATTGTAACTGTTCCTTCTATAGTAAGATAAGAACCTTCTACACCTGATTTTACATAATTAACTTCATCTGGAGTTGCATTTACTGCCAGTTCCACTGGCTTAACATCGATAGCAAAGGCATTTACCTCGCTATCAAATGTATCAACAACCCACCATTTACCGCTTACATCAAACAAAATATTAAACCATTCTATATATCCTCCAGTATCTGGACCTTGTCTTGGAGTGTCTTCACGAGGAGCATAAAGATACACTGTTCCTTCTGCATTATATACTTTGATTGTTTTTGTCTCATTCCAGTTTGCTTCAGTTGGAGTCACGCTCAAGCCTGATGATGTGTTTGCAATCTTGACTTCTACAGTATGATGTGTTTCTTCAACTCCCCAGAAATCTACTGAGTAATATTCTACATTATGCACGCCTGGCTCTTCTATAACAAATGGCTCTGTATAAGTATTCCATGCCCCTCCATCTATACTGTATTTTGTCTCTTTAACACCTGTATCGTCTGTGGCATTCAATGTAACTGTAACGTTGCTAACAAACCATCCCCAGGCAGTTTCCTCACCTTCCAATTCATGCGTCGTCACTGGCGCCTCCATGACGCTATTTGGCTCGCCTGGCGTTCCTCCAGCTGGTCCTACATTCCATTCCTCTGCTTCATCTATTTCAATTGATTGATTTTCACCAGCTATGTCATCATATGAGACATTTAATACTTCAGTAGCTGTAGCATCATAAATATATATGGTTTCTGGACCATTATTCAATATATTTGAATCGTAAACCACATAATATCCGTATGCTGGTATTACAATGCCTGTAAGGTCACCGAATGTATTGTCTGCTTCATCCTTAATTGTCCATCCTGAAACATTCAGTGCCTCACTTGATGGATTAAACAACTCTATCCATTCATTTGTATCTGCTCCTGCTGGATTGTACATAATTTCGGTTACAACAATAGTTTCGCCTTCAAAGGCACTTGCCCTAGTTACTTCTCTTGGAAATACTGCAAAGGCGCTCACTATCAGTGCAGTTACAATCACCAAACTCCCTACTTTTTTCATTAATTTTTTCCTATACATCTTATTCCCCCTTTTAAATTTGCCATCTAAAATGCTTACCCTTTTTTAACCTTTTCTTTTTTATTCGCTCCATTTTGGGACAAGAAAAGAATTCACTTCCTTTTTATAAACATTTTGATTTTTTTAAGGATAAATTGCGTATTTTTTCTCATTTTTTTCTATTTTTCTCAACAAAATTTCCTCGATATCGTTGCCCATATATTTCATGAAGAGTAAGCAATATATCATCACATCTGCAATTTCATCCTCAATTTCCTTCTTTTTATGCTCGTCTTTCTTTATATCTTCAAAATTGCTGTCACTCCACTGGAAATGCTCCATTAATTCAGCTGTTTCAATTGCAATGGAAATGGCAAGATTTTTTGGTGTATGATACTTTTCCCAGTTCCTTGCTTTTACAAATTCCTCCAGCTTTTTCATTACTTTGTCCATAATGTTAATGGAAAAGTTTTATTATAAAATGTTTGATATTGTAATAATGCTCAAGGAAATTGTGAGAAAGGATTTTAGAGAAGTTGATAAAAATGATGAAATCAGCAAGATATTTGGATATC
>CAZNGK010000114.1:0-5378 GCA_964572575.1 uncultured Thermoplasmatales archaeon
GCATACAGCTTCCATTACTCCCCCTCTCCCTCCTGTTACAAGGATAGCGCCCATTTCTGCTATTCTCCTTCCGACTTCAACTGCCATTTCATATATTTCGTCGCTACAATGTTCTCCACCTATTACGCTTACATACATGCTCTTTAAATGAAGTAAGAGTAAAATAGTTTGTGTTTTGAGATGTTTTCTTAAAGATGCTTAATTTTATAATGATGGCGCATATATACAAATGAGCTTGGTTGTGAGAAATCCATTGCTTTCTTAGCTGTCATTCCAATTAGAATAAACTGCAATGGTCTATTTGACATAAAACAGATTTGTGAAAGTAATTGTGGCTATCTGGGTAAAGTACTATCTCTAATACCTCTAATTTCTTCCCAGCTTTTCCTTTGCTATCTCACGTAGCTTAAACTTTTGTATTTTTCCACTCGCCGTCATAGGCCATTCATTTACGAAGAAAATATATTTTGGAACTTTGTATCTTGCAATGTTTTCTTTGCAATACTGCTTTATTTCTTCTTCTGTAGCCTCTTCTCCCTCTTTAAGTTGTATAAAAGCTGCTACCTCTTCTCCATATTCTGGATGTGGCACGCCAACTACTTGCACTTCTTTTATTTTTGGATGAGTATAAAGGAATTCCTCTATTTCTCGTGGATATACATTCTCTCCTCCCCTAATAATCATATCATCTACCCTGCCGAGAATATACACATATCCCTGCTCATCCATCATTGCCAAATCTTTGGTGTGAAGCCATCCGTCTATTATTGTTTTTGCTGTAGCTTCTGGCATTTTATAATAGCCTTTCATTATGCTATAACCTTTAGCAATTAGCTCACCCGGCGTATTTGGAGGTAATTCATTATGAGTGCCAGGCTCAACTATCTTCACATCTATATGGGGCAATGGCTTTCCCACTGTTTCCACTCTCTTATCAATTGGGTCATCTCTTTTTGTTTGTGTTATAACTGGCGATGCTTCTGTAAGACCATAGCATATGGTAATCTCTTTTGCATTCATATCTTCCATAACACGTTTCATTACTTCAATTGGGCAGGGAGCGCCTGCCATTATTCCAGTTCTTAAAGATGACATATCATATTTATCGAACTCAGGATGAGTTAATTCACGAATGAACATTGTTGGCACTCCTTGCACTGCAGTGCACTTTTCTTTATCTATAGTCTGCAAAACTTTTTCAGCATCAAAAATTTCTATTGGTACCATTGTTGCCCCATGAACAACACAGTTAAGCGTGGATATAACACAACCAAAGCAATGAAAGAATGGCACTGGAATACATAGCCTATCTTTATTGCTTAAATCTAAATATTTCCCAACCCAGTAAGCATTGTTGATGATGTTGTAATGGGTGAGCATCACTCCCTTAGGAAAACCTGTTGTGCCGGAAGTATACTGCATATTTACAACATCATGTGGATTCAATGAATTTTGCACTTCCTGTAGCATTTCATCGCTCACTTCCTTTCCCATATCCAGAATGTCCTGAAAATTCAACATGCCTTCAAATCTTTCATTTCCCATAAAAATTGCCTTTTCAAAATAAGGGAAATTGTCTGCCTTTTCTCCTTTCTTTATCTCAGGCATAACTTTGTAAAGAGTATCGACATAGCTTACATCTTTAAATTTATCTATAAGGAAAAGATATCTTGTATCAGATTGCTTGAGCAGATATTCAAGCTCAGCAGACTTATAATATGTGTTTACTGTTACAAGGACAGCTCCTACTTTTGCAGTTGCAAACTGCAATATAACCCACTCTGGCACATTATATGCCCATACTGCAACGTGGTCTCCTTTCTTTACTCCAAGCTTCAACAAGCCTTTGGCGGTTCTATCAACAATTTCCTTAAATTCCTTATAAGTATAGCGTGGTCCGTCTAAATAAACTAAAGCATCATTGTCCGGATATTTTTCAGCAGTCTCATCTAAAACTTGTCCAAGTGTTTTCTCAATCATGGAAATGAATGCTTTTTTAATTCATAAAAATTTCTTATGAACAATGTAGATATTAAAAAGGCTTATTGATTATAATGCTTTCAATTATTTTTTATGATAGATATCACTTTCAACATGAACAATGTTAATCAAAAAGTTTCTTCTGCTTCATTTCATTCTCTATTTTCCTCACTGTTTTCCAACTCTTCCTTATATGAGGGGGCAGATTTCCAAAATTTCTTATCCATTCTTTTATGAAATTTATAGTCTTTTCATCGCTTGGATAACCACTTCCTAATGGCATGCCTAGTTTCCCTTCAAGCTCTTTCGCTATTGCATTAAGGCGCTTATCTCTTTCCACTTTTGCAATTATTGAAGCAGCTGAAACAACTGCATATTTTGCATCTGCTCCATGCTCACACACAATTTTGCATTCATGTCCTATATGCTGTCTTACTAATTTTTCAAAATCTTTTTCATTGTTACTTGCTGCATCTATATAATAAACAGAAGCCTTTCTCTTATTCGCTATATTTGCAAAAACATATGCTTCAAGCTCGTTAATTGTCATTGCCTTACGCAAGTCATCAATATCTTCAGGTTCAACAACAACAATCTCATAAACAAAATTTTTCATAAGCCAGGAAGCGAGCTTTTCTCTTCTTTTGGGAGAGAGTTTTTTTGAGTCTCTGATGCCCATTTTTATTAGCGCTTCTTCCTTATCTTCTTCAATCCATACACCTGCAACTACCATTGGACCTATTACTGGGCCTCTTCCTGCTTCATCAATTCCACAAATCATTCTATCACAATTTCTCCATATTTTCCTCCTCCTCCAGGAATTATCCTTATTCTTTTTTCTCTGAATGCTTGTATTGCTTCAGCAACAACTGGAGGAGTAGCTTTTCTTATTACCTCAATATCTACGTCAACTAAAATGGATATTTCATTATCAATTTTCAATAAATCTTCCCATCTTCTTCGTGCTGTTGAAGAAAAAGGATTTATACTGAGAGCCTCAGCAATTATCTCAGCTAATGGAATAATATGCATATATTCTGCCCTACCTTCAGGATGCCTTGCTTCATCAAAATCTGCAAGCTCATCTATTCTATCTCTTACACCTTTCTTTATTTTTCCCCCACAAAAGCATTTCCAATTCATTTTTTCTGCATTTTGCAGGCTATACTGGCGATAACATGAGGAGCATGCAGTTCTGTTATACTTTCCCTTCTCAGGAGGAAATCCTGCATTCATAACAATTCCTCCACGCAAAATTGCTTTTCTTATTTCATCCCATGTTATCTCCTCAACATCCAGCCTGTTAAATTCTCTTCCAAGTCTATGAGGAGAGTAGGAATGGCTATCTGAATTTGTGAGAAATGGTATAGAGTGCAATTCCTTAATGCGGTCTGCATAATTGCTATCTGCACTTAAGCCAAGCTCAATAAAGGATGGCTTTTTTTCATAATAGTCCATTAAGGAATCAAAATATGCATATAAGGAAGTCCAAGGAGTGAAGGCATGTGCTGGCCCAATCAATGCATTTGATTCGAAAGCAAAATCCAAAATTTCTGCTCCTCCAAGCTTTACTCTCGGCCTTCCTTCTTCCTCTATATCTTTTGAATATTTTGCAATTTTTTCCTTAAAAGCGTTGGCTGAATAAAAATCAGGAAAAAGCAGGAGGTGATGAACTCTATTTTCATCTTCAATTTCAACACTTAAAATAAAGCTCACGCCATTTATTTCTACGCTTCCATCTTTTTCATATTTCATTATTTCTTTCTGCCATTTACTATGAAGGCAATCACCAGTGCCAACAACATGCAATCCTTTCTTTTTAGCTCCATCTGCAAGATTTTTCAAATCAATTTTATCTGACGTTCCTCCAGAAAAAGGAGAATGAATGTGAAAGTCAGCATTAATGAGCATAATGAGAAAATAGAATCTTTTAAAAATGTTTGTTGCTATCAAAGCTTTGTTGCTAAAAGGCAAACTAAATGACCATGAATGATTTACTCATATCCTCCTATTTTTAGGCTTGGATCACCCAGCAGTGCCCATTGCTCCACAATTTTTGTGTCCACAGGATCTTTAAGTGGTGGAAAAGCATTTAGATAATATGTTAAATCTGCTGCATGCATGTCTCCAAGCATTTCTTTCCCATCTGCATAGCTTTTGAAAAACATTATTTCCATATATCTCCCCCTTCCTGTAAGGCAGTCTTCTCCTGATAATCCATATCCATAGCCAGTGTTGGCAATAGTTGCCAGTGTTCCTCCATTTATTTTGCGAGCAAGCCACCATCCCCAGCATTCTGGTGACCATTCAGATTTGTAATAAATATCTTTCAGATGCCTTATTTTGAATAAATTGAATACACTTACATTGAACTGATTATTGTGACAACCGCCTACAATGCAAATTGGATACATATCTTTATTTGAAAATTTATAAAATTGAGTTACATCTATTCCAATCCATGTTTTTTCATCATTAGGTGGATGATTTGCCCAGCTCATTGGATTTCCATGCCCTGAGAAATGAACAAATCCACATCCCTGGCTTATAGTAGATATTATATCCTCCGCACCAGATAATTTTTTGGTGGATGTCCATAGAAATATTGCTTCATAACCATCTAAATATTTGAAGGATTCTGCTGTAGCCAGCTCACCTTCATAATATGGATCTCCTTCATTAGGATATGTATCTCCCGCCACCCCAACAAATCTTTTTGCCCAATCACTTCCATAAGCACTGTTTTCATAACTTATGATTTTATCAACCATTATTTTTACTTCCATAACATTTCTGCAAGCAAGTCTGCCAACAGCAACATCTGGATATAGATCGACAATGTCTTTTTCTTTCATACTCCATTCTGCAAATTTTCCATTTCCATTGCTATCCCAATCTTCAAAAACAATGTTTCCATCTTCATATCTGTAAATGTCAGCAAAATATAAATCGCTCAAGAACTTCTTTTCATCACCATAAGAAAGATAGCTGTAACGCACTGGCATTAACCATCTTTCTTCAAATATACCTCCCTGTCTACCTCCAACCAACATGACATAGTCCACGCCCCATTGTTCAACTGCTTCTTTAATAAAATACTTCAGCTTCTCTGCATCATCTCTTCCCTGCACAGGAAAATATGCCCCACTTATTACCTGATCTAGGCTGACAAGTTTCGTTCTTATTCCATGACTTTCTTTATGCTCTACTAATGGCAAGAGTTCATTATACCATGCTTCTCCATACTTATATTTATTTGGACATACAATAAGCAAATCATATTTATCTGCAGTAAAAATCGTCGAATGATATGGCTTTTGATATCTCACATTTATATTTATTCCTTCTATAAAATGAATTTCATTTTGAGAAGGAATGTATCTCACTGGATATATATG
>CAZNGK010000115.1:0-5347 GCA_964572575.1 uncultured Thermoplasmatales archaeon
TTCCTTTAAATTTTCTATTTAAAGCATATTCTATGCTCTCATTGCTTATGCCCACTAATCCTGCAATGGCTCCGAAAATTATTGAAGATATATATCGAGATGCCTGCTTTGGCATTAAATCAAATTTTTTAATTGCCTCATTTAATATTTCAGGGAAATTTAATTCAATTATCTTGGCTTTTTCTCTCAAATATTCAATAAGCTCTCCAACGCTTTCACCTATACCCAAATTATTCAATTTTTTCTTTATTCTGCTTTTCGTCCTTTTTTCCAAGCTTTTTACATCTTCAAGTCTCACATCATTTAAGTATGAATTATACACAATGAATCCATCTTTTTTAACATCCTGAAAATGAACAAAAATGCTTTCTGCATCCATTGATGCAAGCAAATCTACAGGATATGATAGCGATGAAGAAATGCCAGAAGATATTTTTCCGTGGATATAGCTATGTCTTCCTTTTATATTTGAGTAATACTGTCTATCAAAAAATATTCCATATCCTTCATAGGCTGAAGAAAAAGCTATTAGATTCAATATTGTTTCTAAACCAGCTCCTTGTGGCCCACCTGCAAGCAAATTTACTTCCAGCATTAAATCACCTAGTCAGCGGTGGGTGATTCCTCTGCTGCAACTTCGTCACAAAATATATCCATGAATATTCTCCCTTTTAAATGTTCTTTCAGCTCGTCAACTGAATAAATTGGCTTTTTGCAGGAGAGACAATAAACCTTTCCTTTTTCCTTGATAACTTTTTTGATTTCTTCTATTTGAATTTTTTTAAATTCCTCACATTTATAATTTGCTATAACAACTTTTTCATTTCTTTCACAAACTCCAAAATAGTCATAGGCATCATGAGCAATAAAATATACACAGCTTTCACATTTCATGATTTTTTAATTCTTTTTCAGCCTTAAGTTTTTTGATTGATAACGTTCAATTTCAAAAATTTTAAATATTACGCCGTAATATATGAAAGCATAAGGAGCTGAAAAATGAAAATTAAAGAGAAGAATCATTCAGAACATCATAAAATGATGATGGAAGAATTCAAGAAAAAATTCTTTATTTCTTTATTGCTAACGCTACCTATTCTCATTCTTTCTCCAGCAATTCAACAATGGTTTAATTTTAAAATCATATTCTATGGAAGCCAGTATATCCTTTTTCTTTTAGCTTCTATCATTTTCTTCTATGGCGGAATGCCTTTCTTAAAAGGATTCGTAAAGGAAATGAAAAATAAAACACCTGGAATGATGACATTAATTGCATTGGCAACATCTGTTGCCTATATTTACAGCAGTGCAGTTGTTTTTGGGCTTAAAGGAAAATTCTTTTTCTGGGAACTTGCTACGCTAATTGATGTCATGCTTTTTGGTCATTGGGTGGAGATGAAATCCATTATGAGTGCCTCAACGGCTCTTGAAAAACTTGCAAGATTATTGCCAGATAAAGCACATCTCATAAAAGGAAAGGAGATAGTAGATGTAAGAATAAATGAATTGAAAAAGGGAGATATAATTTTGATAAAACCAGGAGAAAAAATTCCATCTGATGGAGTTGTAATAAGAGGGAGAAGTTATGTAGATGAATCAATGCTTACTGGCGAATCAAAGCCTGTGCTTAAAGAAGAAGGAAGCATAGTTATAGGTGGCTCAATAAATGGTGATGGCTCCTTAGAAATGAAAGTAAAAGGAGTTGGAGAGGAATCATATCTTGCAAGAGTGATAAAACTTGTTAGACAGGCACAGGAAACAAAATCAAAGACACAACGACTTGCAGATAAAGCTGCTTTCTTGCTCACCATTGTTGCAATAATTGCTGGCGTTTCAACGCTACTTGCTTGGCTAATTTATGGAAAGGAAGCTGTTTTTGCCATAGAAAGAATGGTGACAGTCATGGTAATAACATGCCCTCATGCTCTCGGCTTAGCTATTCCACTTGTTGTTGCCATATCTACAGCCATTTCTGCGAAGAATGGATTGCTTATAAGGAATAGAACATCTTTTGAAAAGGCAAGGAAAGTTACTGTAGCTGTTTTTGATAAGACAGGCACACTTACAGAAGGGAAATTTAGCGTGGACGCCATTCATTCATTTGACAATGATAAAGATAATTTTAGTGATAAAGAAATCATCTCCCTTGCAGCCTCCTTAGAAAAACATTCTGAGCATCCAATAGCGAGGGCAATAACTGAAAAAGCTAAGGAAATTGGTGCAGAGTTAATGGAAGTGGAAGAATTTGAGTTGATAAAAGGAGCTGGCATTAAAGGAAAAATAGAAGGCAAGGAAATTAAAGCAGTGGGCATCGGTTACTTAAAGGATAAAGGAATAGATGTGCCATTAGAAAGCTCAAGCACAACAGTCTTTGTTTTGGTAAATGGAAAAATTGCTGGAGCAATAACTTTATCTGATAAAATCAGGAAAGAATCATATGATGCAATAAAAAGATTAAAGAAAGCGGGAATAAAATGCTGGATGCTGACTGGCGATAATAAAGAGGTGGCAAAAAAGGTTTCAGAAGAGCTTGGCTTAGATGGATACTTTGCGGAAGTTTTACCACATGAAAAGCAGGAAAAGATAAAAGAATTGCAAGGCAACAATATAGTGGCAATGGTTGGAGATGGCGTTAATGATGCCCCGGCATTAGCTCAGGCAGATGTAGGCATAGCCATTGGCTCAGGCGTTGACATTGCTGCAGAAACTGCAGATATTGTTTTAGTTAATAGCAATCCGAACGATGTTGCTACCCTCATTGCCTTTAGTAATGCTACATATAAAAAAATGGTGCAAAATTTGGTATGGGCAACAGGCTATAATGTGCTTGCCATCCCGCTTGCAGCAGGTGTTTTATATAGTAAAGGCATAATTATTTCACCTGCCTTAGGAGCTTTGCTGATGTCACTTAGCACAGTTATAGTGGCGATAAACGCAAAACTTATGAAATTGGAGAAGAGAGAATGAGTGGAGGGAAAATGAGCATATTGAAACTGGAAGATGTTGGGCTGGATATAAATGGAAAAACAATATTGAATAACTTGAATATGGAATTTTGGGAAGGACATGTTCACGCTGTTGTTGGTCCAAATGGAGCGGGAAAATCGACGCTTGCATATACCATAATGGGACTAAATGGCTACAGAGATATAGAAGGAGACATTATTTTTGAAGGGAAATCGATAAAAAATCTTGGTATAGATGAAAGAGCGAGAAGAGGTATAACTCTTGCATGGCAGGAGCCAGCGCGCTATGAAGGGCTAAGCGTTGCAAAGTTTATAATGGCATCTGCAAAAGGGAAAAATGTTGCAAGAGAAGTTTTAATGAAAGTCGGCTTGAATCCAGATGAATATATGGAAAGGAAAGTTGATAAATCTTTGAGTGGAGGAGAGAGGAAAAAAATAGAACTTGCTTCAATTCTTGCAATGAAGCCAAAACTTGTAATGCTTGATGAGCCAGATTCGGGCATAGATGTTGCCTCTTTAGAAAAGATATTTGAAGCAATAAAGTTGCTTAAGGAAGAAGGGAGTACAGTTATACTAATTACTCACAGCTTAGCTGTGTTAAAACAGGCTGAACATGCATTTTTAATGTGCAATGGAACAATAGTTGACAAGGGCAGGGTGGAGAGTATAATACCATATTTTGAAAATAAATGTTTGCCATGCAGGCATAAAAATATGCCTGCATTGAATGGTGAGGAAGATGAATGCTGAGCTATCTAAACTGGCAGAAATAGATGATGCATTGAAGGATAAAGAAACTGCTCATTTAATGATAGATTTAAATAAGGTGCTTAGCAGAAATACTGTTGATGGACTGGATATTGAGGCAGAAGAAACTGAGGAAGGAGTAAATGTGAGAATTATAGTTAATAAGGGAGCTGTAATTGAAAAAGAAGTGCATTTATGCTTTGGTATAACCCATGAAAGGGCTTTGCAGAAAATAAATATGGATATTGAAATTAAAGATGGAGGGAAAATTTCCCTGCTTTCTCACTGCATATTTCCTAAGGCAGAAAAAATTAAGCACATTATGGAAGCAAACATTCATGTAGGAAAAGAAGCAGAATATTCCTATGCAGAAAAACATATTCATAACTTTGATGGTGGAATAGAAGTTTATTCAAAAACGAAAGTGAAAGTAGAGGAGAAGGGAAAATTCAAAACAGATTTTGAACTTATAAAAGGAAGAGTTGGATTACTGAACATTGACTATGAAGCAGAGGGAGGAAAGGAAAGTGTCATAGAGTTGATGACGAAGGCAAATGGAATAAAAGATGATGTAATTAAAATAAAGGAGATCGGATATTTAACTGGTGAAAGGGCCAGAGGATACCTTGCTTCCAGAATTGCAGTAAGGCAGAATGCTAAAGCAGAAGTATACAATAAGATGGTGGCAACTGCTCCATATGCAAGAGGGCATGTTGACTGTAAAGAAATCATTCAGGATAATGGTGTGGCAACTGCAGTGCCCATTATTGAGGTGAAGCATCCAAAAGCCCATATAACGCATGAAGCTGCTATAGGAAGTGTTGACACAAAGCAACTCGAAACATTAATGGCTCGTGGATTGAGTGAGGAAGAGGCAGTAGAGTTAATAATAGAAGGTTTGTTAAGTTGATATAAGTTAGAAGTTAGGGTCCAATGTGCATCATTTCATGAACCTCGTCATATAGTTCGAAGTTATATGCTATCTCAAGCTCACTTTTTAGCAGATAATAGTGGCTTTCCTCCATTGAAGCTAAGTATCTTGCTATTGCTTTTTCCTCCTCTTTTTCAAACTCTTTTTCCATGTTCTTATAAAAATCGGCGGCAATTTTTTCAGCTTCCATTGCCTTGCTGATTATCTCTGAAAGTTGTATATCATCTCTTATCTCAAATTTTGGAAAAGGCATTTTGCTCTCATCTGGCAAGAAAATTTCTTTATCTGGAAATTTGGTTTTAAAAAGTTTTTCCAGCAAATTTTTATGTCCCGCTTCTTCCTTCGCCAAGAAATTAAATTTATCTTTAAGCAGAAATATGTTTGTTATTTCTGCCATTTTCCTATAATTCTCTTCAGCATTTATTTCAGATTTTATTGCAATTCCCAAAATTTCTTCCAAACTTGTCATGTTTAATTAAAGAAAGGGAATATAAAAAGTTATCAGATTTTTCGAGGTATAACCACCATTTCAAATCTATTTACGGATTGCTTAAAATTGAACGAATTTTTACTGGCAAATCAATTACAAAATGTTACAACAGTTTTTCACTTTTTGTGTTTCTACATAACAAGCAACTTATAAAAAAATTTTAAAATTTTAAAGAAATTACTTGCATGAGAAAAAACATTAAAAAAATTCTTG
>CAZNGK010000116.1:0-5276 GCA_964572575.1 uncultured Thermoplasmatales archaeon
TGGCAAAAATTAACCAGAATGCAAATAGCATTCCCCATGTGAATGCAAGCAATGCAGTCAGAAATAATAACAAATAATTCATTGTTCTGTATAGAGTATTTAATAAAAATGTTTTCCGAAATAATGTAATTTTGGAATATGATCGTAAGAGGAGGATACACTTCATTGAGGTAAATTGCGAGAAAAATATGTAACGAGTTCACTTTCTGCTTTGCTCCATTGCTTTTATCTTTAATGGTGAACTAAAGGACATCTCATTAATATCTCTACTCAATTTCTAACCTCACGACGTAAATGAAAAAAATTATATACCTCTCCTTCCTTACCTTCAAAATAAAAATGATATGGATTGCAGGAATTATAGTTATAGCGGTTTTGATTTTCTTATCTGCATTTTTCGCTGCTGCAGAAATGGCATTTGTTTCCATAGACAGAGTTAAGGTGAGGATGAAATCCTCTAATGGAATGAAAAATGCAATTTTACTTGAAAAGCTCTTGGATAATCCAGATGAAGTTGTAAGTGCCATTGTTGTTTGCAATAACTTGGTTAATATAACAGCTTCAATTCTTGCAGGAGCTTTGGCAACATACTGGTTTGGGAGCGTTGGTGTTGGAATAGCCACTGCAGTAATGACATTGCTCATAGTTATTTTTGGAGAAACTACACCGAAAGCATTTGGCATAAACAATGAAAAATTTGCATTTAAGGTATCTCGTACTCTTTTCATAATATGGAAGATTTTCTATCCAGTATCAAAAATGTTTGCAATGATATCAAATAGCATTGTTAAGCTTCTTGGAAAAGATGAAAGAAAGAAGACAATGATTACTGAAGAGGAGATAAAAACCATGCTCGATTTGGGTGTAGAAGATGGGACCATAGAGAAAGATGAAAAAGAACTTGTTGAGGAAATTTTTGATTTTGACGAAACCAGAGCCATGGAAATATATGTGCCAATAGAGGAAGTGGTGAGTCTGCATGAAGATGATACTGTAGAAAAGCTGATTAAAAAAGCAGTTGAAACTGGATATTCACGATTTCCTGTCTATAGAGAGGATAAAGATGATATTGTTGGAATGGTTCACATAAAAGATGCTCTTCTTAAAGATAAGAATACTCCAATAAAAGAAATAATGAGGAATATACTAAAGATCACTCCAAAAATGAAAATAGATGATGTATTGAGAGAGATGCAGAAAAGAAAAGTGCATATGGCAGTTATTCAATCCAAGGATGGGAAAACAAGAGGATTAGTAACACTCGAAGATTTAATAGAAGAAATATTTGGAGAAATAAGAGACGAGCATGACATAAAATGAAGGTAGCCTGTTTAATTACTGGTGGAAAAGATTCATTATATGCTTGCTATGTTGCAATGAATTATGGATGGGAAATTAGTTGCTTAATTGCTGTTAAGCCGAAAAAGATATCCTGGATGTATCACATGGAGAATATTCACATTCTGCCTTTAATCTCTGAAGCAATGGATATTCCTCTGTTAATGAAAGAAAGTGAAGCTGAAAAAGAAGAAGAGTTAGAGGATTTATCAGAACTTATTGAAAAGGCAAATGTTGAAGGCGTTATTTCTGGTGCTGTAGCATCTGAATACCAGAGGACAAGAATAGAAAGAGTATGTCATGCATTGAATGTAAAGTCTTTCATGCCATTATGGCACAAAAATCAGGAATTGCTTTTAAGTGATATGATAAATACAAAATTTGAAATTGTAGTTACTGCAGTCGCCGCCTATGGCTTAGATGAGGAATGGCTTGGGAGAAAGATAGATGAAAAATTTATAGAAGATTTAAGAAAATTGAACAGAAAATATGGGTTAAATATGGCTGGAGAGGGTGGAGAATATGAAACACTTGTTTTAGATTGTCCTCTTTACAAGAAAAAAATAGAAATAGAAAAGGCAACAAAAATTTGGGATGGAAGTAGAGGAAGTTATGAAATAAAGAAGGCGAATCTTGTGAAAAAGTGATTGACTCTGCAAAAGTTGATTATTCAGCAATAATCCGTGATTAAATTTCCTCTGCCACATATATATTATGTTTATTCCTTGTTATTCTCGCATTAACATAGTCTCCTATCCTCTTCTTTGTGTTAATAACTTGGATTATTCTGTCTTTTGCTATAGCAATCATCTCATCTTTCATTCTACCATGCATTTCCAGCTTCAACTTTACTTTTTCTCCTACCTTAAACTTTTTTGGCAGCGCTTTGCATTTTACAATACCAAAATCTTTTGGATGAAGTTTCAGCCCTTCTCCCATCTCATTTAACTTTTTGTAAAATGCTTTAAAATCCATCACTTTTACGCCAGCAGGTTTCCTTCCAAACTTATACTTTATATATTTCTGTATTCCAAAAGCCTTCCATCTCTTGCCTGCTCCTATTTTCTCCCCAAACTCAATTATCTTTTTAATCTCCTCATCATTATAGCCAGGAACCCATACGGGAGCAAGGAGCAAATCTATTTGGCTGGAGGCAATTTCTTCAGCGACCTCAATAACATGTTTCAGATCATATGATGGGATACCAGCCAGAAACTTTGCATTTTCTGCATCCATACTATTTATAGAAAGATTTATCCTATCAATGTATCCATCGAGTCTTTTAATGAGTTTCTTGGTGAGAAGTGTTCCATTTGTCTGGATGGAAACTACATCAGCAATATTATTAAGCTTCTTTATAAGTTCTTCTATGTAAGGATAAAGGAATGGCTCTCCCTGTCCATCTATATGGGCTTCTATATCCAAGTTTTTGCAATACTTTCTTTTAAAATCCACCATCTCCTCAATTTTTTCTATTAAATAGTCTACATCTATCATATAATCTGTTACTCTTGTCCTACTCTTTCCCTCATCAACAGAACAAAATATGCAATTTAAATTGCAACCTGAACATGGACGAATTTGCAGTAAATTTGTTCCTCTATCTATTATACCAAAAGCAGTATGCCCTACTAAAGGCACATTGCTTTCTTTCGTAATATAATACATTCTTCTTCCTGTAATATGATTATAGATGTCCTTGTGGGAGCAGAATGAAATTATTTCCTCATCGGTGTAGGAGGTGGCATATTTCCTATAAATTTTCTGAGGTATTCTCACCTCTATTGCTCCTCTGATAATAAAAATCACTTCCTCTTTTTCAGCATCAATGTGCTTGCTATAACGCATTATTCTCTTAAATATACAGCAGAATTTAGTAATTTTGTATTAAAGTAACCTTTTAAAGCAAAGCTTTTAAAGCAGAGCTTTTTCCACCGCCTTTTTATCCATCTTTGATATGATCAACGGAGGTGTTATATGTCCAGATGGTTTTTCCACCTCCTTTACTTCCTTTACTTCTATCTTCACCCCATCTCCAGCCAATTTCTCATAGTTCTTTTTTATTTCTTCAAGCAGTTTTTCCACACTCACTTTTTTGTCCCTCTCCTCCTCGTCTATTTCCACTCTTATTTCTATATCATCTATTGCCCTCTGAACGAACTGGAATCTTTTTATCTGGCGGGTGCCATATTTATTTGCCGCCTCAGCGAGAGGCATTGGTATAGTGGCAGGCGGGAATATCCTTCCTCCTGGTAAAATTATGGCGTCTTTTTTTCTTCCTTCAAGCGTTTTAAATAAAGGTGTATTCATTCCGCAGTTGCAATATTCTTCTTTTAGAGAGGCAAGGTCATTCAAACCAGTGTATCTTATTATAGGTGTTCCACCAGGGTAGAGGCGTGTTATAACAACATTTCCGAATTCGTCTTCTGCAACCTCCTCCCCTTCCTCATTCAAAATTTCAACATGAACAAAATCGTTGTTTATATGGAATCCGCCTTCCAAACATTCAAATGCTATTGTCCCACCTTCAGTTGTTGCATATAAATTAAAAACTCTCGCATCAAAAGCTTCCTGTATATAATTTCTTGAATAATCATCAAGCACTTCCCCACTCGATATTACATATTTTGGGTTCACTTTTTCTCCCATTCCTTTCCTTTTTAATGTGGCTATTCCCATGAGAACACTTGTATATCCAATCAGAAGTTCAGGTTGAAATTTCTCCATTTCCTTTATCAAATTCCTTGCTTCCTCACCTGTGTATAGATTCTGATAATTATTAAGGGAGAAAAATGTTGAAAGATTTTTCAGCAATCCTTTCTTAAGGCATTCTTCATCTGTTGTCTTTGGAATGGAAAAATCACCTATGTTTGTTATCTTTGTTTTTCTCCAGCTCATTCCATATGATTTAAGCTGTCTTACTCCTCCAAGAGCTTCAATTACAAGATATTCCATATCCTTGTACATCATTACAGGTCTGCCTGATGAGCCTGAAGTGCCAACAAGAAAAGCTTTATCCTTTTTGTAGCCAGATGGAATTATATCGTTGGGATAGCCTTTTATTAGTTCTTCCTTTGTTGTCAGAGGAATTTTTTGTAGATCGTCAACACCTCGAATGTCATCTGGATGTAATCCTGCCTCCTTAAATTTTCTATGATACAATGGCACCTGATATGCATATTTCAAAGTTTTTCTTAATGCCTTATCCTGATACTTTTTAATTTCATCTGCTTTCATTCTCCATGCTCTATCTATATCTGTAAGATAGCGTTTCAGAATTTTCAATGAGAATAGAGGATTTAGGAAAGGATTCATATTTGGCTAAAAAAAGGCTATATTTAAGTTTTGTTTTTGTAGTGCGTTTGATTTAGTGAGAAATTAAGTTCATATGGTGGTATGATAAATATTTAATTGAATGAATATCACAACATTTACTTTCACAACATTTACTTCACAATTCGAATGAGCTATTCTCTACTGAACCATAGCTCTTCAGGAATTTCATTGTATATATCAGAAGCGTCTTTTTCTCTTCTCTTCTCTTCCCTTTTTCTCCTTCCCTCTTCTTTATATTTCAAAATTGTTTCTTTATTTAGAAACCAGTAATGGGTGCGCCAGCTCCTGCCGTCATAGATGGTTGTTTCTTCTCTTTCAGTGAGGAGCATTCCCTCTTCTTCAAGGATGTAAAAAAGCTGTCTATCCTCTGGCTCAAGAATGTTGTCTATTATTCTGTCCTCAAATCCAAATAAGTCCATTACAAAGTTTGCATCTTTTAAAGCAGATTCCATATCAATGTCGACGCGTGCCGCTATTGCCATTGCTAAATCTTCAAGAGTGATAATCATATATAATATTTGAAAAGAGAGGTATATAAACATTTCTATCTGATTGCTTTGTGGCATAAACCATGATTTTAATATTTCCTGATAGTATTTCCA
>CAZNGK010000117.1:0-5200 GCA_964572575.1 uncultured Thermoplasmatales archaeon
GCAGGAGATGCAGTTCTTATATACAGGAGTGAGGGAGTTGAGAAATGGTATGGCTAACCTTTTTCCTTTTTCTTTTAATTTTTTAATTTTTAATTTATTCTCAGGAAACGACAAAGGATAGAATTCGGCTTTTCGTTTATAAAATCTAGGTAGTTTCATCCTGATTCTAATAAGGGAGAGACAAGGCGTTTCTTTGCTCCACTTTACGCTATATAACCAAGTTCCTTAAGTTTATTAAGTACCTTATTCACGCTCTCTTCCACACTTTCTTTATCTGTTTCAACTATCAATTCTGGATTTTCTGGCTCTTCATATGGATCATCTATGCCTGTAAAATTACTTATCTCTCCATTTAAAGCTTTTTTATACATTCCCTTAACATCTCTTTTTATACATTCCTCAAGCGATGTTTTAACATAAATCTCAACAAAATTTTCACATATAGAGCGGGCGAAATCTCTGTTTTCTCTATATGGACTTACAAAAGAGCATAACACAACAACATTTCTTTTAGCCAATAGCTTTGCCATTACCGCTATATATCTCAGGTGCTTATTTCTTCCTTCCTTTGAGAAATCTTTGTTCCTGATATAATCCCTGATTGTATCCCCATCCAGCAATTCAACATCTACATCCTGCTCCTCCAGCCTCTTTTTCACTTCCTTGGCTATTGTTGTTTTCCCGGAGCATGGCAAACCGGTAAACCATACTGTAACTCCTCTCATTTTTTCACCTCTCTAACATTTCTATACAATTTTGGATCTACAGCTTTTACTGCAGAATCAACATCAAGCGCCCCTCCCAAAAATTCATTCACTTTTTCAATTTCTCTTCTGGGATTTTTTATGACCTCATTATAGTTTACAATAATATAATCTATGTCATCTCTTTTTCTCATAAGCTGAATTGCAAATCTATTTAATTTTTCAAATAATGGCTTTTCCTCCTCTCTGTTTATTGGTCCAGACATTTTCTCCATTGAATCCATTATCTCATCAATATTTCTGACCATGTAAACAATCTTATATTTTCCCTTTGGTAAAAACTTCAGTCCATAAGCAGTTATTTTTATGAATTTTCCCTTGTATCTTTCCATTGGAAATGTTCCGTCCATCAGCCTATTGATAATTTTTCCTCCCTCCAGTTCATAGTAGCCTTTAGGATTATGATCATTTGGAGGACGAGAATAATCGAAGGCAACAGCCATTCCACCTCTATATAAAATCTGCATCATCATTGATGTGCCAGAGCGTTCCAATCCTGAAACAATATAGTTAATTGTTTCATTAATTTTAGTCATTTATCACCTCCAGTATTTTTTCAATAAATTCGTCGCATTCCTGCTTGGGAACAATTGCACCCATTACATTCTTCTTTCCTCCAGCAACATATCCGTGGCTAATAGCCATCTGAATAAGATGAGCTACGCTATCTCCTCTCACATAAATCTGGCATTTATCCTTAAAGTAGCCCCTATTTATCACCATTACATACTCCTTTTTATTCCATAATCTTCTTGCAACTGTTGAAATAATGTTATATGGGCAATCAATTTCTTTAATCCTTACTTTGTCAATTTTTTTCTCCTCACCACTAAGCGCTTTCTCTATTTCCTTATCAATTTTTTCTTTATTCCTTCTCCATTTCTCATTTTCGAGTACAAATGTTTTAACATCTTCAGCATTATGAAGCATATTAACTGCCCTTTCCACTTCCAGTTTATCTCCAACCTTATAATTTGAATCAATTAATTTCACCATTTCGCTCATTTCTTCAAATGTTATCCTCTCCCTTTCCATAAATTTTTTCAATTTGACATAAAATGTTGTCTGCTTTATTCTCTCCTCCCAATCGCCTACAGTTCCCAGAAACGCAAGGAGATTATCGATATTCAAAAAAGTTCCAACTACCCAAGAAGCTGAAGGATATTCCTCCTCATCTTCTCCATCAAGAATCGGGTTTATGTATTCAACATTATCAAGCCTCTTTGTAAGATGATGGTCAAAAACCCTTACTTTTGTGATTTCAGCAAGCTTTCTTAGGCTGTCTACATGAATTGCCAAATCAACAATGCATATTTCATTATAATTTTTTTCTTCAATTTTCCTTATCTCATCTTCTTCCAAAAAATAATTTCCTATTTTTGGCGTCATGTTAATGCTATTGCTATCATAAAGCAATGCTGCAGAGCATATACCATCTGTATCCCAGTGATGTAGGATGAGGCGCATTTTATTCAACAAATGGATTTTCATAACTCATAATTATTTCTGCCACTTCCTTTCTCATCATTGTTTCTGGCGGCGTCTCGCCATTTGTAATCATTTTTCTTATTGCTGTACCGCTGTAGTAGATATGATGCTCTTTTTCATGAGGACATATTTTTTCATTTACCACTCCTCCACATTTCTTGCAGAAAAAGAAAGACCTGAAGAAAACTGGTGTTATGCCCAAATCTGGAAATTCATTGAATATATCATGTGCTTCATATGGACCATAATAATTGCCAACGCCTGCATGGTCTCTTCCAACAATGAAATGAGTGCATCCAAAATTTTTCCTTATTATAGCATGAAATATTGCCTCTCTTGGACCTGCATATCTCATCATAGTGCGAAGAATTGCCATTACCGCTCTATTCTTGAGGTAATAATGGTTTATTAACGCATCATAAGATTTTAAAATTACCTCATCTTTAAAATCACCCTTCTTCTTCTTTCCTATTATTGGATTTATAAATATCCCATCGACAAAAGTTAAAGCGGTTTTCTGAACATATTCATGTCCAATGTGTGGTACATTTCTTGTTTGAAAAGCAACTACATCCCTCCATCCTTTTTCCTTGAATAGAATACGAGTTTCATGTGGTTTGAGATAATATTTTCCAAATTCTTCCTTTCCTTCTTTTACAAGAGTGATTTTGCCTCCAGCCAGCTTACCTTTCATATCCATAATTCTTTTGACTCCTGGATGTGATGCATCTGTTGTCTTAAAAACCTTTTCTGCATATCTCTTCTTATCGTAAGAATAAATTTCTTCTATGTTGAATAAAGCAACTGTGCCATTCTCTGCCTTTAATGCAAATTCATCTCCTTCTCTCAACCCGTCTTCGAAGTCAAAAACTATTGGTATCGTCCACGGCAAATCATTTTCCAGCCTCATATGCTCGAGTACACTCTCAAAATCATTTCTGCACATGAAACCCTGAAGTGGTGAAAAAACACCATGTGCAATATTTTCTATATCTTTTGCTATATCATCGCTTACTTCTATAGCATGAATGCCTTCAATGTCTCTATTTTTATCCACCCTATAAATCAGTTTTCCGCCATGTGGAGGTGGCATTTTAATCTAAGTAACCTAAAGCCCTGAGTCTTTCCTTTATCTTTTCCTCGTCTTCTTTGCTGAATACCTCTTCTTCCTCTTCTTCCATGCTCGCCAGAAGTTCGCGTAGCACATAAGTGACATAGCTCGATATTGAATTGAAGCCAGTGCCTTCTATTCTTTTCTTTATTTTCTCTGCCAACGGTGTGGGAATTGACACTGTAGTATATTTTCCTTTTTCTTCTTTTTCGGTCATGACCGTGTAATTAAATATTATTATAAAAATATTGCTGTGCAGTTTTTTGAATTGATAAGAAATTATAAATGCTCATGAGATAAGAAAATATGGTAACAATTCATTTAACTCAAGCCTTGTATCCTGCTATTGAATGAAAAAGTAATTGAATAAAAATATATTAGGAAGTTTCTTTTGATATTCAATATCCTATTGCTACTCTTACAAAATCTCAATGCTTGCGAAAAATTTAAAAAGGAGGTTTATTTACAAAAATTCGGGGGTATTGCACAGAGAAATTTTGAGATATCATCGCCGAACTACCCCTATAAAAAGGTGATGACAATGAGAATATTAGGGAGACATATAATAGCTGAGTTGTACGGTGTCGATAAGGATTTAATTTCAAAAGAGGAACAGGTGAGGGAAATAATGGACAAGGTGGTAAAGGAGGCAGGCATAGAAACTGTAGGTGGATTATACAAGCAGTTCAACCCCCATGGTGTCACAGGTATAGTTTTAATTTCTGAATCGCACATCTCCATACATACATGGCCTGAATATGAGCTCGTTAATCTCGATATTTTTACATGTGGCGATTCCAAGCAGGCAGATAGGGCTTTTGAAGCTTTTCTGAAATATTTCAAACCAAAATCATATCGCCACTACATTCTGGATAGAGGTTAAAATGGATAGAATAGACTATCAGATTCTTTCTCTTCTCTCCACAGGTAGCATATCTGTATGGAAACTTATTGATTTTCAAGATGCTTCTTTGCCAGAATTTTTTGAAAAGCTAGAAAAGTTAAAAGAGGATGGATTGATTGAAGTCGAAGATGGCAAGGTAAAGCTTACAGAAAAAGGAAGGAGGAAAAAATCGGAATGGAAATTAAAATGGGAAAATCTGAAATGCAATCAATGTGAAGGGACAGGCTATTTAGTTCTAAAAGAAATAAAAAAAGATTATGAAAAAATATCTCAAAATCGTCCAAAACCAATTGAGAAGTATGACCAAGGCTATATAAGCACAGAGGGAGTTTTGAGAAGAGTTTCTTTTATAATGGAAAGAGGTGATTTGTGCTCTGAAATTTTTGTTATTGGAGATGATGATTTATTAAGTATAGCTCTTTCCTTGACAAGAATTCCAAAAAAAGTTATTGCTGTTGATATTGATGAAAGACTCATTGATTTTATAAATAAAACTGCAGAGGAATATGATTTAAATGTTGAAGCACACATTCAAGATTTGCAGGAAGAAAATGAGAAATTTTTGAATAGATTTGATGTTTTTATTACCGATCCAGTTGAAACTTTGCCTGGAATAAAATTATTTTTATCTCGAGGAGTAGCTTCATTAAAAGGAAAAGGAGGAGTTGGTTATTTTGGATTAACTACGCTTGAAGCTTCAAGGAAGAAATGGTATGAAATTCAAAAAATGATTCATGAGATGGGCTTCGTTATTACAGATATAAGGAGACAGTTTAATGTGTATCCAGATGATGGAAGAAACTTTTTTGATTTTCAGGATAAATTGCCTATAGTGAAGAAACTAAATGCAAAAGTTGATTATAACTGGTATAAGTCAGCATTTTACAGAATAGAAGCGATTAAGAAACCAAGGCCACCCATAAAAGGAAATGT
>CAZNGK010000118.1:0-5168 GCA_964572575.1 uncultured Thermoplasmatales archaeon
TAGCGCTGAGGGAGGGATTTGAACCCTCGCGGGGCGCAAGCCCCACAGGCTCTCAAGGCCTGCGCCTTAGTCCGGGCTTGGCTACCTCAGCTTAAACTTGAATAAAAGAAGAAATATATAAAAAATAGGGGTAAAGATGTTTCAAGACTTCAGTATTATTTCTATATTCACTCCATCTGGTACTTGCACTCTCATGAGTTGGCGTAGGGCGCGATCTTGGGCATCTATTTCCACAAGTCTCTTATGAATTCTCATTTCCCATCTGTCCCATGTCTCTGTTCCTTCTCCATCTGGGCTTTTTCTACAGGGAACAACAAGCCTCTTTGTAGGCAGTGGTATTGGTCCTTTCATTCTTATTCCTGTTCTTTCTGCAATCTTTTTAATCTGTGCACATACTTCATCAATTTTTTTTGCATCAGTGCCAGTAAGCGTTATTCTTGCTGTCTGAGCCATTTTACTTTATCTCTCTTGCTTCAATTTCTACACAGACACCTGCTCCAACAGTTTGTCCCATATCGCGTATAGCAAATCTTCCAAGTTCTGGGAATTCCTTTGCCTTTTCTATGACCATTGGACGAGCAGGTCTTACTTTCACAAGTGCAGCCTCTCCAGTCTTCAAGAACTGTGGATTTTCTTCCTTGACTTCTCCAGTTCTCGGATCTATTTTCTTCAGCAATTCCTCAAATCTGCACGCTACCTGAGCAGTGTGGCAATGGAATACTGGAGTATATCCTACTGTAATTACAGAAGGATGATTCAATACCATTATCTGAGCAATAAATGATTTTGCAACTGTTGGTGGGTTATCCACATGACCAGCAACATCTCCTCTTCTTATGTCCTTTTTGCTTACTCCTCTGATATTTGCTCCTACATTGTCACCTGGTTCTGCCTGTGGAATCTGCTCATGATGCATTTCTATGCTCTTGACTTCTCCTATCACTCCCTTTGGCTGTGTTGATGGCAAGAAAATGAGCTTGTCATTTGGTTTCATTACTCCTGTCTCAATTCTTCCAACAGGCACCGTACCAACGCCAGTAATGGAATATACATCCTGAATTGGCCATCTCAATGGCTTGTCTACTGGTTTTGGTGGAACTTTCAGAGCATTCAATGCTTCAAGTAATGTTGGACCATCCCACCATGTCAGTTGTCCCTTCTCCTTAACATTATCTCCATTCCATGCAGAAATAGGAATATATGGAATATCCTTGTAGCCAATGCTTGTTAGCAGTTTCTCTACCTGTTCCTTCACTTCCTCATATTTCTTTGCATCATATGGTGGCTGAACAGCATCCATCTTATTTATTGCTACAATAAGCTGATTTACACCAAGCGTCCTTGCAAGCCATGCATGCTCCTTTGTCTGAGCCATTACGCCTTCTGTTGCTGCAACAACGAGCACCGCCGCATCTGCTTGGCTTGTTCCAGTAATCATGTTCTTGACGAAGTCTCTATGGCCAGGAGCGTCGATGATTGTGAAATAGTATTTATCTGTATCAAATCTGCGGTGAGCTACATCGATAGTCAGTCCACGTTCTCTTTCCTCTTTTAGCCTGTCCATTACCCATGCCAGTGCAAAGCTCTCTTTTCCTTTTGCGCTTGCTTCCTCTTCATACTTCTTAATGATATGTTCCTCTATCTGTCCAGTGTCGAGAAGTAATCTTCCTACAAGTGTCGATTTTCCATGGTCAACATGCCCTATCATTACCAGATTTAAGTGAGGTTTTTCTGCTGGCATTTTATTCCTCCTGCCTTGTAAATATATTCCTATATATATACTTTATTTGAATATGAAGCGTTTTGTCGCTTAAAAAATTTTTGTTAACGAGCTACTGTAATGAGCTGTTGTAATTTGCTTCATCAATAACATCTTACAATATTTTCACCAAAGCATTTAGTATTAAAATCGATGTCAATGAAACTTGTCCTCTGTTTCCATTATACATCATAGACTCATCAAAATCGAAATATTTAAAAATAATATAATTATTATCTTCAGTTGGGGGAAGGGATTGGGAACGCCTCCGCTTCGTTGCCTATTTTTCCTTCCCCCATTTTGCTTAGTGCGAAAATAATTTATAGGCAAGAATGTTAAAGTGACGAGAAAAATGAAGATAAAGGTTAGGTATATATTGGGCATAGCTACACTGGCAATAATGTTACTTCCTGCATTTGCATCTGCAGAGAAGTTAACAGATAAAACAAATGATGTGTGGCATGTCACCTGGGATACAGTAAAGAAAAAATATACGTGGGAAAAGAGTGTTGAAAATAAACCAAATATTGACATTACAGAAATATCATATGAAATAAATGGCAATACACTGACTTTAACGCTTACTGTTGTTGGAGAAATAGAGGACTCAGAAAATGTTGGGTACTGGGCATATTACAATACCACAGATGCAACATATTATTTTGCATATACCAATGGAGTAGGCTATTGCATGGGAATGTCCTCAAATAGCTTTGTGCAGGGAGAAGTTACTAAATCAGGAAACAAAATAACTGCAACTGTAGAATTGATTGGAAGCAAAGAGAAAGTTGAAGCATGGGGCTGGGCCGCCCAATATACAAATATGGGTGATACAAAAAATGAATGGTGGGGAGACTGGGTACCTCAGGAAACTCCACCAGGTTATGAGCCAACTGAGGAGAATGGAGAGGACACCAAGGATAATCAGACTGAGGGAGGCGGAAAAGATACTCCGGGCTTTGAGTTAATAGCATTTTCTGCAGCTATTGCAGTAGCCTTTGCTTTAAGGAAAAGGCACTAACTCCTGTATAATCTTCCAGATAAAGCTTTAAACAAAGCTCTGGAAGCACAAATTGTAATTTCTGCAATAGCTTTAGGAAGAGACATCTCCTTGGATTTTATTGCATGGAAGGGACACGCCTCCATACAAATCATACAAGCTCTGCATCTTTCATAATCTATCCTAATCTCCTCATTTATTGCATTATATGGGCATACAGAAATACATTTTTTGCACTTTTTACATTCCTTGCTTATAATCGGTTTTGTCCTCATTAAGCCCATTACAATTTCATATGCTCTTTCTTCTTCAGTGGTTTCCTTCAGCCATGCTGTAAAGTCCATTCCTAAGTCAAAAATTTTGTATTTTATTTTCTTAAAATTCGAGAATGGATATTCAAATTTCCTCCTTACTTTATTTATACTCTCTCCCACAATTTCAATGTCATCTATATTCCCAAGTCCTCTTCCCTCAGCAATTTTTATGTGTCCTATTTCATGTGGATTTATTCCCATTATCCTGCAGGCTGTTGCATCGGCTGCAACAATGTCCCTGCTTGCAATAATCAAATCCATTTTTACCACATTTCCTCCAACTGGTCCTTCTCCTTCCTGAGCATAGCTTCCATCTATCACCGTTAAATATGGTTTGAATGCCATATTTATATCCACTATTCCTACATGGAGTTTTTTCATTCCTCTCTCATGCAATTTTATCTTCTCATTTTTATACTGTATTCCCTTCATATTTTTCATTCCAAGAGTTACACCTGTCAAAACATGCGTCTTCATTACAGGAACAGATATTATTTTATCAAATTCAAGCAATTTTTCTGCTACCATTACTTCCTTCACAAATTCTCCATTTAGCTTAATTTTTATTGGCGAGCATCTATTAAAATCAATAAATTCAACATTTTTCTCCTCACAGACTTCCTTTATCCCGCTTTTTTCACAGGCTTTTAGAGTGTCGCATCCAACCATTGAACTTTCACCAACATATGGTGTGCCACCACTTCGCCTTATAATATCTATCAATGCCTCCACCACCTCAGGATTTGTGCACGCCCTCCTGTATTTTGAAACATCAAGTGTGAGATTTGGCTTTATTAACACTTTTCCCTGCAAGTCAACATTGAGTTTTTCAACTGCTTCAAAAGTTGCTTCATATGCATCTTCATTTTTTATTATTGCCACTATGCTAGTCATTTTGGAGAATACATCGAAGAGAATATAATATTTTTCTAAGAATGAATTAAAATCTTTCAAATTTGTTTTTAATTAACTGTTAGGGCTGAATAGGTTGGGATAGTTTAACAATGTTTAACTACATGAGATTGCCGAATAAAGGGATGAAGTGGCAGATTTCATTGGCAAATCAATTTATGGAAAATTTTAATTGATTTATTCGGTAACCTGTATAGAAAAAAGCAATTAAAACATGAATAAAATAAAGAGCATTCTTTCCTTCATTTTTTTCATTTCTTTTCTGCATATCTCTTTCTCGCATGAATCATTATAATATCGTAGTATGCAATCCTCTTCTCATGAAAGGGAAGAGATGCTTTTATTGGAAACTTATATCTTTTTTGGGAGAATATTTTCCATCCATTCTTTTCAATAAACTTTTCTATAAATGAAATTGTATCCATCAAATGCAAGGAATATATGCAATTACTCAACTCCATCGCTTTTTTTAAAAAAATTCTATCTACTCTTCTATTTGCAAATTGTGCTCCAAATGGAGGATTCATTATAACTGTGTCTCCTCTCTCATTAAAATCTATAACATCTCCAGAAATAAAATCAATTTTTAATCCAAATTTTTCTGCTTCATTTTTTGCAATCTCTATAAGCTCTTCATCAATATCAATTCCCATAACTTTTTTTGCATTAAGTAAAGCTGAGCCTATGGAAAAAATTCCTGTTCCACATCCCAAATCAACAACCACTTTCCCTTCAATATCTCCATTATAATATGCTTTCCACAATATGTCTGCAGCAATATCTGCAGGCGTCAAATATTGCTCCAGCTCAGCTTTAACACTAGAAGGTTTTGTTATTTTTTGAAGAATCATTTCCAATTCCTTTTTCTTCACAATTTTATTATTGCATGATATAAAAAATCTTGTGATGATGAGAAATAGCTGATTAATTGCTATAATTTAGTTATATTGTAAGGATAGGGATTGTCAAAAATTAGTGAATCATTATTTTCAACACATTTTTACTCTAATAAATCGAATGAAATTTTCTCTTAATTGTGAATTAATCGATAACCCCGTAAGGATAACGAAAATTAAAAGAGATAGATGCAGAATAATTAATATTAGGGGCGAGGGAGAAAATAGATAACTCTCACTTCTTCTTTTTTCCTTTTGCACCAAAGAATCTGTTGAATAAATCATCA
>CAZNGK010000119.1:0-5018 GCA_964572575.1 uncultured Thermoplasmatales archaeon
TGGAATATGAGTGAAAGATAAGAAGCTTACTGGCTGTTTGCGTTAATGCTTCAATTCACTAAGATGTTTCGTCACTGATTAAATTTACCATTCACTAAGCCGCTCCTCGTTAATCCTATATTCATTGGATAATGATGGAAAATATTTTAATAAAAAAACGCTATTCTCATTTTAAGCCCCGGTGGTGTAGCGGTTATCATGTGGGCCTGTCGAGGAATTTTATTCCTTAAAAAACCGCAGAAAGCCCACGACCCGAGTTCAAATCTCGGCCGGGGCGCTTTTTATTTATAACCTTATTTATAACTAATGATGTCAACGCTAGTTAATGCCATATTATCTGAATTCTGATGGTTAAATTGGCTGTTAATCAAGGTTACGTTCAACGACCCTCATAATTCCAAAAAAACACAACAAGAAGGAAATTGAGGTAATTTTAAATATAGAGAAGAAATATAGGAAAAAAATGGGGTTGATATGCAGTATGATTTATTACTTAGAAGACCAAAAACCGTTATTCTTCTTTTTACCATCGTTACATTACTTATAGCTACCCAGGCACTTAATGTTACAATAACCTCAGATATCGAAGTATACATGCCATCTGAACAGCCAAGTGTGAAATTGTTAAATGGAATAAGGAAAGAATGGCCTATCGATACACTAATGATTTATATCAAAGCAGATAATGTAACAAGCATATCTTCATTAAAGGAGATGGATGGAATTGAAAGTGCATTAAATCCCGAGGAAGGCTTAGAAGATGGCATAGCATACACAACAAGCATTGCTTCCATAATTAAGGATACGAATGCTCAGGTTCCCAGATATGGAAAAGATGAAATTCCTAATAGTCAGCTTTATGTAGATGGTCTTCTCAGGCTAATACCAGATGAAGTCAAATATCAGCTAATTTCCCATGATGAAAAAAATGCTGTTATAATTTTGGCGACACAGAGAGATGTGGATGTAGACACGCTATTGGAGGAGAAAGTATATCCAATTGCTGAATCGACACAAAAAATCGATGCTTTTCCAACTGGAATGCTAACCTTATATAAGGAAACCATAGACTGGATTATGGAAAGGATTTACAGCGTCGCCCTCCTTTCCCTCCTGCTCATCCTGCTTGTTCTATTTGCCTTTCATAAAGATTTTAAAACTGTTTTGATAGTTATTCTTCCTGTTTTGTATTCAATTGCTTTAACTTTTGGAACAATGGGAATGATGACTGTCGAATTTGCCCCTACAGTTATTGCTGTTTTGCCATTACTTGGAGCATTAGGTGTTGCATATTCATTGCACATGGTAAACTATTTTATGGAGTTAATTGAAAAAAAACCTAGAGAAGCAATAAAGAAAATGATTCAGACAACTGGAAGAGCTGTTTTCCTCTCTGCAATAACCACATTAGTTGGATTTGCTTCCTTGTTAACTTCAGATATGCCACCAATATCAAATATGGGTCTTGCCTTCTTCATAGGAGTGCTATACTGCTTTATTTCAACAATGATTCTAATTCCTTGCCTTCTTTTAGCCCTTAAACCAAAGAAAAGAACAGAATTGAAATGGTCTTCTTTATCAAATTTAACCCGATATAGAAAACAACTTTTCCTCATTATAATAATGATTTCTTTGATTTCAGTTGCTACCATTCCGAGAGTTTCTACAAGAACATCAGTTTGGGAAATGATGCCAGAAAAAATGGAGAGTAGTATAATAATGAATGAGTATTCCTCAAAGTTTAATGCTGGACAATCTGGAGTGATACTTGTAAATAGTACAAAAGAAGGGATTCTTGAGCCAAAATTGCTTGAAAAATTGGACGAGATGGAAAAAATTATTAACATGGGCGTGCCAAATGCTTCAATTTATTCCATAGTAGATGTGATAAAAAAATTAAATTTCGATAGACTTCCAAAAACAAAAGAAGATGTTAAAGCCATTGTCGACAACATGCCTGAGAAATATAAGATTACAATGCTCAACGATGATTACAGCAAGACCTTGCTGTATGTGGAAATGCCAATTATGCCATTAAAAGAAACAAAAAGAAGCGTAACAATAATGAATCAGATAATATCACAAACAAATGAGGAGATAGGAGCATATGGCGACATAAGCAGGCTAACGGGACTGGCTGCCATAACTGTTGAACTTAATGAAATTCTTATGGACCAACAATTTAAATTCATGTTTATATCCCTCATATTAGTATATCTTTGCCTCCTGCTTGTATTTCGCTCCTTTAAGTATGCAACTTTCACCATAGTTCCTGTAATGCTTCTCCTCTTATGGGAACCAAGTATGCTTTTCTTACTCCATATTCCTCTAAATGTGGCAACAATTACAGTTTCTTCCATTGCAATAGGCGTTGGCATAGATTTCGCAGTTCATATTACTGAAAGAGTAAGAGATGAGATAAAGGAGAAAAGCGGACTGCAGGCTATAAAAATAGCACTTGCAAGGAAAACACCTTCACTTGCAGAGGCAACAATTACATTAATAGGAGGAGGTATTCCAATATTTCTAATGGAGTATAAGATGATTAGTCAGTTCATTTTATTGGTGTTATTCATGCTTGCCTTTGCCTGCATATCTGCTATATTATGTCTCGCCTCTTTCTATTCTGCAAAAAATGGCAAGCTACTTGAAAAGTGGAGATGATTTCCATATCTGGAGTAAAATAGGAAGGATAAATGTGCATAAAATAAAACTGTAGAAAACTGCAATAGATATGGCTATGCCAAAAAGTTGAACTGATGGAAGGAGCGAGAAGGAAAGCAAGCCAAAGGCAGCTATTGTTGTCAACGCAGAGCCAAATAATGCCGAACCTGTGGATGAGATGGTGGATAGGAAATCCTCTTCTTCGAGAAAGCGATGAGTCATGTGTATGGAATAATCTATTCCAAGTCCAATTGCAAGAGATGCAACTGTAATGGTTGTAACAGTAATGGATATTTGCAGTAAAAACATTGTTCCTATGATCCATATAGCAGAGAAAGCTACTGGAAGTAAGGAGATGAATGCAAGAGCAACTGATTTTCTAATTTTTAAGAATACAATTTCGAGAAGTATCAGAGAAAAGAGTAATGTGAATAGCAAGGATTTTATCTGACTTGCACGGAGTTCTTTTAGAACAATATAGCTTGATATGATTCCTCCTGTAACAATGGCATTTTCAATCTGCACATCTTTTTTTAATTCGCCAAATAAAATGCTTATATTTCTCTCATTTTTCCCAGTGCGAGTTAAAATGCGTATTACGCTTCCATCATATATATCGCCTTTATGAACTACATACCTCAAATCATCTGGAGCAAGTGTTAAAAGATAATCATATAATGCCACAACATCCTCTTCAGTTGCATTTTCCATTATAAATCCATTTTTATCAAAAATTTTGTAATAAAGACTGGAGAAGGTGGAATTATAATTGAGACCATAGCTCTCATTTGCATAATCCTCCATTACAGAAAATATAGATACAATTTGCACCACATAAGGATCATCTTCAATATTCTCAACAGTTGAATACATTTTTCTTATAATTTCAGGATTGGCAACATTTGCTCTAACAAGCACGTCAGCTTCCTCCCCTTCAGCAGCTTCAAATTTTTGCAGAAGATATGTAACTTGTTTGGATATTTCAAGCTTCTCAGGAAGAAAATCCATTATATCAAATTCTGCCTCCGCCTGCACAGCAAAATAAGCCATTAAAATTGTAATAACTGAAACCAATAATAAGATAAAAGTTTTTCTTTTTTGTGCAATTTTAGCAAGGTTGGTAAGCAAGAAAGAAATGGGCTGATTTCCTTTACTTATCTTTTTATTTACCTCTCCATAAAAAGGAGTGAAACAGATGGTGATAATTAAGCATGCAAATATTCCAAATGCACTTATTATTCCAAATTGTTGTAAAAGGGGGATAAAAGAAGAAATGTTGGAAAGGAAAGCAACTGATGTTGTTAAAGCAGAAAGAATGAGAGCAATTCCAACAGTTTTGAGAGCAATTTTTACAGCTTCTTCTTTTCTTCTTCCTTTTTCCTTCTCTTCTTTCAACCTCATTCTCATGTGTATTGAATAATCTATGCCCAAGCCAACAAGTAAAACAGGAACAGCTGTTGTTAATGGATTTAGAGAATAATTGAGGAGAGAAGCAAATCCATACATCCATACAATGGAAATGGCTATGGATAATAAACTAAGCAATACATCCCTTATTCTTCTATAAATGAAAAGCAGGACAGCTATAACCAAAAAAAATGAGATGGGCAAAAGTATGGATAAGGATTTTCTATTTGAATTCATTATTTCTTCCCCTATCAGCCTGCCTCCAAGTACATAGGGCTCAATGAAAGCATAGTTTCCTTTTGCAAGTTCCTTTATTTTTTTCTCTTCTATAAGTGCTCTTTCTCTATCTTTAATAAGAGATCCATTCAATGAAACCCTTGCAACACATGCCTCTGCTGTGACATTTTTAGCATCAAAATCCTTTGAAAGTAAAAGGGAAACGAAGGAAAGGATTTTATTCGAAACTATTGGAGAAGTAAATAATTTTCTTATATCTTCATCACTTCTGCGTTCCATTTCATTTATTTTATCTTCGTAGGATGCAGATTGATCAAATAGAAGGAAGGCAGAGGAAATAACATCTGCAATGCTCATTTGCTCTGCTTTCGTGGATTCATAAATCTTGCTCTCCATCTGTAAAATTTCTATTAATGCAGTTTTATTCAAAATATTTCCATGCCTTGCTTTAATTAGGATTGGTACAATGTATTTATTGGCGTAATTTTCAAATATTTCTTCATTTGCCTGCACAATTTCATTCCTTGGCAAAAAATTTTCTTCCTCAAATTCGTAATGAATTCCCTTAACATATATTACTGTTAGGAAGAAGATTGTAATTAAAAAAACAGAAAAAATGATTTTTCTTGGATTTTTTGAAATGTAATCTGAAATTTTCACGCAATAAAATAAATAATCATATATAATATTTTAATGATGGTAAAAGAAAA
>CAZNGK010000120.1:0-1583 GCA_964572575.1 uncultured Thermoplasmatales archaeon
TCAAGCCAATATGATATATCCTTTACTGTATTCCCATTTTTTGCCATGCTTTCTATTATGTCCCAATAATTCTTTATAATTGCATGCTCTCTTAACCAATTTACCACTGTTCTTAACAATATTTTACATCCGTATTTATTATCCAGTGTTTTTACTATCTCATTCATACTCAAATTATTATATCTGAACACCAACCTTCTCAACAGTATTTTTTTATATTTATCTGGCATATCTTTCAAATTTTCCTGTAAAAATTCATCAATAACACTTTCCACCCTTTCGGCATCTTCGCCAACCATTTTCGCAATCATGCCAAATGGTTTATTCTCCTCTATCCACAAATTTATAACTTTCTCTTTTATATTTGGATCTAAATCATTACAATTTCCAATGGTAAATTTTTTGCCACATGAAACACACTCATATACTTTTATTTCATTTTTTTTCCTTTTTTTAGTTCCTGATCTTATAATGTTGTAAGAATCACAATATGGGCATCTTATATCTACAACGCTTGCCTCAATTGAATTCAAACTTTTTATTATTTTTTCTACCTCATCATTTACCTCATCTGTAATAAACTCTGTTTCCATTCTGTAAAGCATGTTGTATATTGTTGTTGTCTTGTCTTTTATATTAAAAATCTCCTTTAATGTATCATCGTTACATATTATCAAAGTTATTTTCCATTTATTTATATCCAGTATTTTCCTTATTATGTGCATTTTCAGTATAGCACCAATGTCTATTTTTGTCTTTAATTTTCTCTTACTTTTAATAATCCCTACAATTTCAGATATGTTTTCCTCATATTCTTCCAATTCTCTGAAACAATCCTCTATCCTTTTTACCAGTGTGTTATCGTCTGCCTTTATATTTCCCTGTTCGTTCTCACCAACACATGCCTTCAATATTATTTTCCCTTTTTTCATCATTTTTATCAAGTCCCCCTTTTTACCTTCTATATATATTTCAATCTTCATATTCTCCCCATTACTCTCCTCCTCTTTTCTTCATCATGCATAAGGAAATGAGCGATGAAATCTGAAAGGTTTGAAAAACTATTATGGCATATTTTACACCATCCACAAAACCTTCTATCCATATCGTATTTCCCACGCTCATTTATCACCACTTCGTTTGTTATCTCAAGTTTTGGGAATTTATCTGGACCTTTTATTATCCATCCTCTCATTTTTCTTCCTCCACTCCAAAACGGCGGTTTATTATGCTTATGACGGCTTTTCCTATTCTGTCATCACAAAGTTCTTTTATATCTTCTATGAGTTTCTGGCGTAATTTTTCGATGTCATTTCCAAAATAAACCAAATCTATGGGATACGCCTGAAAACCTAATGTGCCATCAATGTTGGTAGATACTCTTACTACATTTGCCTCCTTTCCTTTTAAACTCCAGTTATCCTCGCTCATTTTATCCCTCCATCCGCCTTTTCCAATATCCATTCCTCAAGTTCATTTGGTTCAAGGGAATAAATCGCAGTTAGCAATTCTTCAACATCCAAGATAAGCGATATAACTTTAGGATCTTCATACATCTTATCTGGTGCATAAAATGTTCCTTC
>CAZNGK010000120.1:1683-4987 GCA_964572575.1 uncultured Thermoplasmatales archaeon
GTGCATAAAAACTTACCTTTGTTATACTCCACAACATAATATATGTTATCTCCTGAAAACACCTTATATAAACCATGTCCTACCTCCTCTATCTTTAACCCATTTATCTCCTCCATTGGATCACCCTCCTCTCTCTAACAATATCCAGATTTATTTTTCTATAATCCTCCCCTGCCCTTCTAACTTCCTCTCTTTTTGCTCTTATCCACCAGTTTATATACGCCATGATTTCCACTTCAAGTTTCCTTACTGCCTTTATCCCATCTCTTTCAAAAACTGCATTTATCTGGTCCGCAAAAATTTCTTGTGCTTTCTTGTATGCCCTCTTTCTCAATGTATCTTCATCTGTGCAACCACTGATCAGCATCTGTTTCATTATTTCCCCTAACTTTTGCCAGTTCATCTCATCTCCTCCCTCATTTTCTTTTGCTTCCAGTAATGATATGGGGATACCCTCTGCCTGAATAATTGTGAGGCAATGATTAAAATTGAAATTCTATCAAATTCTGGTGAATCTCCGTGTTCAAATACTGTTTGAAATATTTTTCTTGCATCTTCCACACATTCCAGCATTTTTGCTTGGGAATAATGTCTATACTGCTCAATATATTCTCTTTCTTCCATTTTTATCCCTCCTGCCCACGCCCATGCCCTTCTGCGGGGATGGAAATAACATTATTAAGGGTTGTGTCATCACACAACCATATTATATCCCAACTGGATGCACCCATATAGGATGCAGTTATTTTGTAGTGTCCATAGTCAAGTGTTGTGTTAAACCATCCATGTTCATCTGTGTATCCCTCTGCTACCGTTATATGCCCTGGTAACTGCTCAACAACAACATATGCACCCTCTATGGGGTATCCATACTGATCTTCCACATGCTTATTAAGTTCCATCCCTTTCGCATGGCATGGGCATGGACAATGAAAATGGAATGATAATATTGCTATGAAAATTAGAAATAGCATGATTGCCTTTGCTATCTCAATTCTTTCCCTGCTTTCATCCTTCATTTTTTCTTCCATTTTTCCACCACTTTATTAAATACTCCATTGCCCCAACCTTTAACTCATTTATGAAATCTGTATATAACATGATGATTTCATCAAGGGTTATCTGTTCATTGTTTGTGGCTATATATGTAATATTTTCAAATGCTTCTATTCTTCCAAGTGTAAAATACAAGAATTTTATCCCTTCCTCACTTCTTATATGCTTCTCTACTTCTTTTGCCAGTTCATCTAAAGTATTTGTCTTTATCCCAGTTTTAACAATAAAATATGCTATTTCATTCATTTCATCATCTGTTAAGTTTATAAATTCCTTAATGTTCCTTTCTCTATCGTTCTTAACTTCATTATCTCCCATTTTCATCCCTCCTTTCTACTCAAAATTTCCTTCAGTTCATCCAACATTCCTGCATCCTCAAATTTCTTGTATATCCATCCAGAATCAAATATACCTAAATTGTTAATATCAACACAATCTTGTTCTATAAGATAAGCCAAAACTTCTGCTGTTGCATCAGTAAGTTCCTCATATAATTTCTTTTCTTCATCATAAAATGTGCTTTTGCCTACAAATGCATATCTACGCCCTTCTGTTATATTATGTGAATTTAACATTATAAATGCTGTTGCTATCTGGCATTCAAGTTTGTTACACAATATCTCCCCTAATTTATCCGCTGGAAACTCTACATATCTCCCATTGCTTATACATACCAACACATATCCCTCTCCCATCTTTATCCCTCCATTATTTCAACATCATCAGATCCACATTCAGGGCATTCAATCGGTAGCATCTTCACCAGTATTGGATGTGTTATTTTCCTTTTCCACCCACAATTTATACAATACACCTTCATCATTCCACCTCCATTCTCCTTCCATCATCGTTTTCAAATTTTTCCTTATACTTCTCTCCGACACTAACGATTTTTTCAGGATCATATTTTAATTTATTGTAATAGGTATATTTCAATCCAAATGCTTTGAAAATCATTCTCTGTTCATCAAAATCAATGTCTATTACAATTCCCTTCTTGAAAACTATTTGTTCATATGCAAGAACAATGAAAAAATTCATATCTAAAGATGGAAGTGATACTCTAACCTCTACACTTTTTGCTTTAAGAATCCTTGCCAGTTTTTTGATTTCTCTTATGATTTTCCTTATTTCCTTTATCCTTTCTTCAAACTCCTTTATATCCATCATTCCACCCCTATTTTCCATTTTATTTTTACGCCATCAGGAGTTATTAACACGGTTGCGATCTCCGTATCCTTTCCATATTCTCTCATCCTGAATGCCTTCAGAATAATTGATGTTTCATCAGGAGTTGAATATACGAGTTCAGGTTTAACAACCTCTTTTGCTATGTGAAATGCCTTTCCTCCCCAGGGCTTTCTAACTGCATCTTTCTTCATTTCTGTCATCTCTGATGTTGGTTGATTGGTAACAATTGCTACGCTGTTATTCCTTATGCACCATTCTTTCAATGCACCCATAAAACTGATCAACTCCAGAATAGCATTTCCTCTTTCATTCAAACCCATATCTGCATATCTAATCAGGAAAGGCATTCCAATGCTGTCTATTACCAGCAGATCTACCTTTGGGAATTTCTTCTTAAAAGCAATTAATCTCAAAGGAGAAGGATCATAATGGTAGGCATCTCCCAATTTCTTGGCAAATTCTGAACTGATGTTTCTTTCTGTATCATAGTAAAATACCGTATGCCCATGCTGTAAGGAGTTATATGCTATTGCCCACGCTATCTTACTTTTCCCCGTTCCAGAATCACTAAATATTTCCAGTATGTCATAATCGGTTAGTTTTGCTATGATTTTATAATGATTATCCTCCTCTGCATTCTTTCTCTCTTTTTTCTCTGGTGCTTTTGAAAACTGTTGTTCCGCCTCCTCTGGTGTCAATGATAACTCTGCATAATACTGCCTTTCATCTATAACAATGGGAATGGGATTATTCAGATCAATAGATGAAATATCTATCTTCCCTTCCTTATGAGCATTATATAGCATCACTTCTCCCAAAAATTCTACATGGTCCTTTGCCATTTTAGGTGCTGTCCAAAACTCACCATCTCTAAAATAGAGAACATATCTCTTTCCTCTTGGATCACCGCTTGGTATAATTGCCTTATACCAGTATTTCTTATCTTTCTTATATTTAAACCCCAACCTCTCTAATATCTTTTCATCTTCCATCAAAACATAATACAATTTTAGTATTTAAGGTTTTTGTTTAAGATTACTTACAATGTGTGCCTTCA
>CAZNGK010000121.1:0-4985 GCA_964572575.1 uncultured Thermoplasmatales archaeon
CAGGCATTGAAAGAGCATAAAGAAATACAGGAAATAAGAACAATTATTGTCTCACTAAGTGAAGTGTACAGCAATGCATATTTTAGCGTGCAAGGGAGAGATGATGCAGAAAAGTTGAAATATTTCATTAAAAATGCAGTAGAGCAATGGGGAATAAAATACGTCTTACTTGTTGGCGGGAGAAAATATATGGGAATATGGCTCATGCCTGTGAGATATGCCTATGCCATTGACAACATTCCTCCATTTACTGAAAATGGCTTTCTAAGTGATTTATATTTTGCAGATTTATACAAATATGAAAATGGCTCTTTAATTTTTGACGACTGGGACAGCAATGGCAATAACATTTTTGCAGAATACAACAATAAAGGAAAATATGACACAGTTGATTTAATGCCAGATGTTTATGTTGGAAGACTTGCATGCAGAAATAAAGCGGAATTGAAAGTTATCTTGAAAAAAATTATTCAATATGAGAATGAAGGCGGAGAATGGCGCCACCGTATATTGCTTTGCGGAGGCGACACAGATTTGGGAGATGACATAAATGAAGGAGAATATCTGAATGAGAGGGTAGCTGAAATAATGCACGATTTTGAATGCATACTTCTGAAGGCATCAGATGGCACGCTAAGTAGGGCAAATATATGGAAGGAGATAATGAATGGTGTTGCTTTTATTGATTTTTCAGGGCATGGCTCACCAAACAGTTGGGCAAATCATCCTCACAACAGCGAGGAATGGATTGGCATAACCATCTTTGATATTCCCTTCTATTTTAATGGCTATAAATTGCCAATTATTTTTGCCAATGCTTGCCACACTGCGCAGTTTAATTTGACTTATGAATGCATAGGGTGGCATTTTGTAAGGAAAGATGGTGGAGGAGCAATAGCCTTCATTGGTTCAACTGGCTTGTCTTATGGATTTGGAGGCAATAAAACTGATGACAGTTTATCTGGCTTTTTAGAAATAGAATTCTTCAGAAATTACTACAATGCCACTTTCCTGTGCCATATGTTTTACAACGCAATAGAAAATTATATTCTACGCATACCAATGGACGACTGGCAGGACTATAAAACTGTTGAAGAATATGTTTTGCTTGGATTGCCGTGCTTGAAAATCCATTTATAGAATGAGAGGTATTTCATTGTAAAATGAAAGAAAGTTTAGATGCATTCGATATTTATGCAATTGTTCAGGAGTTAAAGCAATATGAAGGAGAATACATTGAAAAGGTTTATCAGAAGCAAGATGAAATTTATATACGCTTGAAAAGCAAGGATGAAATTTTCATTAAAAATGGAAAATGGATATGCATAACTAAGCACAGGGAAGCAAGTGAAAAGCATCCGCCAGCATTTGCAATGACGTTGCGCAAATATCTTAGAAATGGAAAAATTTCAAAAATTGAGCAATATGATTTTGACCGCATTGTTATTTTTGAAATACAAAAAAAGGAAAGGTATAAGCTTATATGTGAGCTAATTCCAAATGGAAACATTCTATTGCTGGATAGCGAGGATAAAATTATTCTGCCTTTTATTCATCAGAGATGGTCTCATCGCATTTTGAAACCTGGAAGAAAATATATTTTTCCTGTTTCGAGAGCAAATCCAATGGTATTTTCTATGCAGGATTTTGTTGAACAGCTCAGAGGCAAGGATGTAGTGAGGAGTATTGTAGCAATGGGCATACCGGGAAAATGGGCAGAGGAAATTTGTTTGATTGCTGGAGTGGAGAAAAATAAAAAAGTAGAGGAGCTAAAGGAGGATGAAAAGAAGGCATTGTATGAAGCAATGAGGAGCATAGTAAAAAAATTTGAAGAAAAAGAATTTTCTCCCGTCGTTGCACAGGAAGGCGGTAAGCCTGTGGATGTTCTTCCATTTCCCATAAAAAAGTATGATAGTATGGAATGCATTTCTTTTCCCTCTATGAATGAAGCATGTGATTTCTTCTATCATCATTTTATTTCAATCTCACATGAAGAAGAAAAGAAAAGGAAAGTTGATTCAGAGAGGGAAAAAATAAAAAGGCAAATTGAACAGCAAAAAGAAGCAATAAAAAAATTTTCAGATGAAGAAAAGAAATACAGGGAACAGGCAGATGCAATTTATGCAAATTATGCATTAATTGAAGAAATTTTAAAAGGAGAAAAAAATGAATTCATAAAGGAAAGAAAATATCCTTTGATTACCGTCGAAGTTCATCATGACAAAAAGAAAATTTTGATTGAACTGGACACGAGGAAAAATGTTTTTGAAAATGCAGAGGAAAAATACAAAATGAGTAAAAAAATGAGGGAAAAAATTGAAGGTGCAAAAAAAGCACTTGAAGAAGCGATAAAAAAACTCAATGAAGTAAAAGTTAAAGAAGAAAAAAAAGAAATTAAAAGAGAAAAGAAATATTGGTTTGAGAATTTCAGATGGTTCATTTCTTCAGAGGGAAACATAGTCATTGGAGGAAAAGATGCAAAAACAAATGAGAAGATTGTGAAGAAATACATGAAGAATGATGACATATATGTTCATGCAGATGTTCATGGGGCACCATCATGTATTGTGAAAGCTTGTGATATAGATGGAAATCCACTTCCAATAGGAGAGAAAACATTGAAAGAAGCTTGCCAATTTGCTGCTTCATATTCAAAGGCTTGGAGTAGATTTTCTGTGGCACAGGCTTATTGGGTTTATCCATGGCAGGTATCAAAAACTCCGCAGGCTGGAGAATATTTACCCTTGGGGGCTTTTGTTATAAGAGGCAAAAGGAACTATCAAAAATGTTTGCTTGAAGTTGCGGTAGGAAAGGTTAAGATAAAAGGCGTGGAGAAAATAATGGGTGCTCCTCCTTCAGCAGTTAAGAAATGGGCAAAGCAATGGATAGTTTTTATTCCGGGGAATGAAGATAAAAATAAGGTGGCAAATGAAATTGCAAAAATTTTTGGAAAGAGTGTTGAAGAAGTGCAGAGAGTATTGCCTCCAGGAGATTTAATGAAAAAGGAGGAGAACGTATGAAAATATTAAGTAAAGACATGAAAAAAGGAGAGGTGAAAGTATTGATTCAGAGCAAAGAAGATTGTTGGCATCTCTATAATATTATTGAAGAAGGTGATTTTATTTCTGCTCTAACCTTCAGAAGCAAAAAAGAAGCAACAGATAAAATAAGAAAAAAGAAAGAAGAAAAAGAAAAAGTTTATCTTAAAATTAGAGTAACAGAAAAAGATTTTCAGAAATTTACAGATAGACTGAGAGTGAGGGGTATGATTGTAGAGGGGGAAGAAGCAGGAGCGTATCATACCTTTAACATTGAGCCTAATATGGAAATAAAAATTGAAAAGGAGTGGAAAGAGTATCATTTGAGAAGGCTTAAAGAGGCAACAAAGCCACATCCAAAATTTGCCATTATTGCCATGGATGATGAAGAGGCTACAATTGCAATAGTTCATGAATATGGTGTAGAAGAGGTTGCTCACCTTCCTTCGCATAGAGCCGGAAAGGATTATAAGGAAAGTTATGATGAAAAAGAATATTATGGGCAAATACTCAAAAAAATAAGAGAAAGAAATCTCCCAGTAGCTATAGTTGGCCCGGGCTTTGAAAAAGATAAATTTATTTCATTTTCGAAAGGTAAAATAGGCAATTATGTGGTTGAAAATGTTTCTCATGCGGGAATGCTTGGGGTATATGAAGCAATAAAAAGAGGCGTAATTGAAAAAATGATGGAAGAGAGTAAAGCATCGATAGAGATAAATGCTGTGGAAAAATTATTGGAGAAGATTGCTAAAAATGAAGCTGTAGCTTATGGAAGAGAGGAGGTTAAAAAAGCAGTTGAGATGGGTGCAGTAGAAGAGCTTCTAATTTTAAACGATATGGTAAAAGAGGAGGAAGATATTATCAAAAAAGCGGAAGAGATGGGAGCAAAAATTATGTTTGTAAGCAAATTTCATGAAGGAGGGGAAAAACTTTCTGCTCTTGGTGGTGTGGCTGCTTTTTTAAGATATAGGATCAGTTAATTTAAGATATAGGATCAGTTAATAATCAGCTAATCTTTTCTATTCTTGGAAGGTAGTAATGGTATTCTATATACATAGTGAAATCATTTCCTCTATCAAGGAACATTGGTTTTGGAGTTATTGACAAGCTCACTGTGCATTTCGCTTTATTCATTACCTTCTCCTTTACCTTCTCCTTTACTTCTGTTTCATTTTTCACTTCTATAATGAAATCTTCTGGTTTATCCTTTGTGGTTTTCAGTTCTATTTTCTCATATCCAGAAGCTGATTGTGAAAATCCCATCTCAGGTATATCAACGTTTACATCAATTTTATCTGTCCAGTTCCATGGGAATATTATTCCATGAAAATTTAGGTTGTCTGTCCATTCCAATCTAACTTCTATCGAAGTAATAACAGCGTTTCCATCAATTTCTATTGGATATTCACCTTGCCATCCCTCTTTATCTACCCTGCCTTCCTCAACGATTTCATCGCTGTATTCATTCCAAGTAACCCTGTATGATGTTTTCTCTATTTCTTCAGATGCCACATATGTTTTTTCATGATAGACAATTCCAGCTATGGAAATTATTAAAATAACGATACCTGCTATTACAACAACCTTATCCTGTCTATCCATGGTTACCATACCCATAAGGTTTTTTTATTTATAAAATTTAGCATAACTGAGATACGGTGAACTAATCTGTATAACAAAATATCTTTTTCATTCAATAAAGCAGGCATATGCTAACTATATTCCATTCAAGACACTGTCTTTAGACCGCTGGTAGTAAATTTTATATAGAAGAATTATTATACTGCTCGGTGATTGAGATGTTGACAGGAAGACAACCAATTTTAATATTGAAGGAAGGGACCGAAAGAGAGAAAGGTAGAGAGGCTCAGTATAATAACATAAGAGCAGCTATTGCAATTGCTGATGCAGTCCGCTCTACAATGGGACCAAAAGGAATGGACAAAA
>CAZNGK010000122.1:0-4947 GCA_964572575.1 uncultured Thermoplasmatales archaeon
TATCATTGCTTATTCCTATGAAATATCCAACTCCTGGAAGTATTCTAAAATCTTGGCTTGGCGGGCTGCTTGATGTAAATATTTTGTATGTATCGTTTTTCGCATCCCATGCATAAACGACATTGCATCCTGTTATGTTTTCAATTAAGCTTTTTGCCGTTAGATTATTTTCTACTGGAATAGTTATGAGATTCCAGCCAGAGAATAAGGCGAAGTTGATAGAAATTTCTTTTAAAAGAGAAATATATAGTGGAATATTTATTGAAGATTCATCTGGATCATTGGTATCTATTCGAATAAATTGGTATGTAAAGTTTTCTGATAAATTTTCAGTATAAATTGTAATGGATACGTTCATTTCCTCTGATGGCTGTAAAATCCCCTCTTTTGGAATAATCTCTATCCAATCTGGTTCTTTTACATAATCAAATATCCACTCTTTTCCAACATTCGACAGTATATCGCATGCTTTTACTTCATTATCACCGTCTGTATCAAAATCTCCAACGTTTACGCCGGCGAGCATTCCTTGGGTTTCCGTAATTGTATCTATTTCTTCATATGCGCTACCATTCCATTTTATAACGTGCAGATAAGTTGGTCCCACTACCACTTCCAAATCGCCATCATTATTAACATCTCCAATTGCAATCCCTTCAATTATATCATCTTCTCCAGCATAGTCGTGATGCCATATCTGTTGATATGAAGCTGTTGAAGAATTCCATTTGTATATGTATGCATCTGTGCTATGCAAACCAAAAGCTATTTCATCTATTCCATCGCCATCTAAATCCCCACATGCTACCCCATATGGATGATAAGGCAATCCATTGGCTACAACATCTGCTATCCATGTTCCATTTTCATAGTTCAATGCATATACTGTATCGCTCCCTGCTGAAGCAATAACTTCTGTTTTTCCATCTCCATCTGTATCTCCACTCCATACCATAGGACATTCTGTAGCTTCTCCACTCCCCCAAGAAATTTCTCTTTCAAAATGGCTTGCTGTATTATTCCAAGCTAAAGCGGTTACATGATAACCGCTTGCATCTGATGGATTGTTGGCAATCAATACTTCTACATCTCCGTCATCATCATAGTCACAGGCATAAACATCAAAAGCAAAATCATATCCTATGCCAGTATACCAATCAAGTTCTGTAAGAGTTGCTCCATCCCAATCATATGCATGTATTCCATCTTCCCCGCTATACTCCCATGAAACAACGAACTCTAAGTCGCCATCGTTATCCAAATCAACAACGCATGCTCCAGATGGAACATTATACCATCCCCCCGTATAAGTCCAGAAATATTCCTGCACATAATCTTTATTGTTTATATCATAGGAATAAATATAAGTTCCTCCGCTTCCATATCCTCCAATCAAAAATTCATTTATTCCATCCTCATCAATATCTCCCACCGGCTGAGCAAGCTGAGAGTGCCCATCTCCTCCATGCTGGTGCACCCATTGTAAGATGAAGCCATGTTGCAATGAAATATTAAATGTTAGATTTGCTGATGCATTTACGGCATTTCCTATTGTAATCATTTCATGTATGGTTTGTCCTTTTCCTGCAATATAATCAAGATTTAGAGGATTAAGATATATATCCGATACATTCGCTCCGCCACCCAACCAATTCATTATTCTTTGCATAACTTCTGTTCTGTCACCCATGCTATTTATCGCTTCAAAACCAAAAGCAAAATAGACCACTTTGTATGCACCTTCATATTTTATTCCGCCATAATATGAAGAATTTGCATATTGGAATACTGGCGTTGCCCCTCCTATCGGATTGATTCCAGATGGATAATCTTGATTGTTTGCTCCATCTCCGCTTGTTATAACAATAGTTAAATTATCTCCAATTGAGTCTCCAGCCATACCATTTAGAATATAAATTCCTGTGTCATCAACGAGATATCCAGCATGTAAATAGTTTGAGTAGAAACTATCATCATGGATATCAAAGCCAATGTCCTGTCCCGTTATAAACAGTCTTCCTCCATTATCTAAGTAGGTTGCAAGTGCATTCTCATCTTCTGGATTCAATGTCGTGGTATAATCATCTCCAGTGAACCATACTACTGCAGCATATTTCGCCATATATGAGGGAATTGGGCAACCTCGACTGCTTCTATCCCATAGCTCGTATAAATATCCCGCCGCCATCAGGGCATTTTCAAAATATGTTTCATAGGCATCGCCATTATCATCATCAACTAAAAGAACATAGCCACTTGCTGTTGTAACATTTACATCACCACTCTTCCAATTATTTTCAGAATAGACGTCGCCACCGCATTTGGCTTCAATTTTTATTGGGTACTCTCCCTCATATACGGGATTCCATAGCATGGTAATCGATTGAGTATGTTTACCTTCAATTATTAAGGATATTGTATCGAGGGTAGCGCCATTAACAATTAGATTTACATCAACTATTTCATCATTTGTTCCTAAATTGGCAATAGTAGCCTTTATTTCAGTAATTGAATCAATCGCTGCAAAGGTTGGTAATTCTATAGAAGAAACTGCCACATCTGGGCCAGCCACTACAATTTTACTTTCCTCGTTATCAGTTGTAACATTTTCATTTACACCAACGATGGAAACATTTACTGCAACATTATACCATCCTTTTGCCGGAATCCATATAAAACTAACTTCCTGTGAAGACTGGCTCGCTAAAAATGGAACTGTAAGGTTGTCTATTTCTGTTCCATTTACTCTACAACTTACAACAACATTTGTCTCATTATTTCTGCCTGTATTGAGTATCGTCGCATTAATATAAACAGTATCACCAGGATTAACATGGTCCTCAACTTCTAAATCAATGACTCCAACATTATGCTCCAGAAGCTCTGGAGGCTTAATTAGCTGAGCAGGGTCTCCGAACAGAGTGCAACATTCTATAATTCCTCTCCAAGTTTCATATCCAGGATCCCAATTTATGGTGGGCGCCATCGCATCTTTTGAATATGCCTGCGCCTTTCCGAGGCGCCAATTTGCTGTTCCTCCACATTTGCTCAAGTTAAGCATATAATCCCAGAATAATTTTTGTTGCAAAGCGCTGCTTGAATTTGTGCAGTAACCATTTCCCCATCCATAGCCGGTATTATAAACGCACGCAAAAGCAAGTTCTGTATCAGAATGGAAAAGCATTGAATGAAGAACTCCATCATCTGTTGCATCCATATCTCCGCAATGACATCCGTAATCATGTATAAAGAATGGCATCGTATTATGATATGAAGATTCCCACTCGGAATCATAAACATCTAACGACATATGCTCATTTGCATGTGCAATACCATTTATTATTGTACATAAATCGTTGTTTATTGCATCCCTCATCCCAGCAATTGCTATAGATTCAGATCCTCCTTGCCAGCCCGGATTGGGGCCATCATCTTCTGGATCCTCTCCCTCTGCTGTCCATCTAACGCTCGTATTAAATTCCATACCAGGATGTGATGAATTCCACGTATCAAAGCCATATAAAAAGCCCAGCCAGCTTGGCCATGGTCCGTCATGATTTGGGTCGGGTCCAAGCCAATTATCCGTTCCATACAATGTGAAATCCATGAAATCATCTCCTTCACAGTCCCATGTAGTGTCGCCCCCATAAAATGCAACATTTTCGAGATAATCTCTATCCATTACATCTGTATAATAAAAACTTTTTGTTAACCAATTTGAAATATCTATACCTTCATCACAAGGTATGCTACCTATAAATAACTCTGAATATAAATCAAAGCCAGTATCATCAGATTCTCCCCATTGCGAATCATGGTCATCATTAAAAGTGCCGTCTAAATTGCTCCAATATAAATCAGAATCAACATCTTCTTGGTAGTAACCAGTTCCATAATGTAAAAACCTTCGTGGAACAATATTTGGTCCATCATTATCTCCAGCAATCAAAATATATTGAGTTCCCCAATCAATATATGCATCTTTACAGAATTCCCTTATTTTTGCAGCGGTGTCATTAAATAATGGGTCGGTATTCCAATAATCCTGACATGCTTCAATTTCTTCTACTGTAGCTATAGTTGTTTTCAGCCCTTCTGACTGTTTTCTACTAATAAAATCGCTCCAATTATAGGTAGCAGTAAAATCCACTAATGCCTCTCTTGTAATGATCACATAATCATAATCTTCGGAAGAGTCACATATTCCGCCCGGATAATCAAAAGTAGCTTTGACCGTATATGTATCTAATATTTCTGGATTCATAACCAGCGTTTTTACCCACTCTCTATCAATGGGATTGTTTCTGAAAAATTCATTTACATATCCAGTTTTTTTAAGCTCTATTCTAATTGTTAAATATTTATAGTAAAATAATCTTCCTGTTTTTGGATAATATTCAATTGGATATAGATTCATCGTCAAGATAGCATAACCTCTGCAATAATGTACACCAATTACATTAAATAGTTTTGAAAAGTTTTGTGAATTGTATGCTTCTTCATCAATAATAAATTCTGTTCTTTCATATCCTATTGGGATCGGATGCTGATATGGAAAAATTGGTTTTTCTTTCAAATCAATTCCTTTGGTTATTACCTCTTCTTTCTCTCCATTCACCGTAACTCTTTCCAATTGCCTACCATATGGAAGCAGGATTCTAGTTCCATACACAGGTAATGCAGGTTTTCCCGCCTCTCCAGTATTAATGCAACCAGCCATATTTATTGTTGTAAAAGTCCTGTTAAAAATGTTGATTTCTTTTAAATTTGGCAGAGAAAAGGTTATTTTATAAGTCAAGGTTTCGCTATCATCTTTTGTAGCATTATTTGTACCCTTTAAATGAACAGTGTTTGCTGCAATTCCAATTGGTGAAATCAAAAAAAGAGCCACCAACACCACACTAATGTTATTTAGTTTTCCTCTCATTTTTCATCTGTTATGAAATA
>CAZNGK010000123.1:0-4916 GCA_964572575.1 uncultured Thermoplasmatales archaeon
ATGTAGATGCATGGGACAAACATACTTATAATATTGAAGTTTTCCAGAATGTTGTATATAATTGCACAAGTGGTTTTGCTGTTGCATCTGAAAGAGGCGGATTCTTGGAGAATGTGAGGATATACAACAATATTGCATACCATAATGAATGGGCAGGAATAGAGATTGGAGGATGGGATCATGGCTATAAACATCCAATGAGAAATATAACCATAATAAACAATAATTTCTGTAATAATGGAAACGAGGAGGAATGGGGTGTTGGAATATATCATGAAAATCCATATGCAGAAGATATCATCATAAGAAACAATATCTGCAGTGGAAACAGCGGGAGTCAGATTGAAATTGATGGCAACCTGAAAAATTTTGTTATGGATCATAACTTAATTTATGGCTACACTGAGTATTATGGCGAAGATTATGTGGAAGGAGATCCCATGTTTATAGATGCTCCTGAAGATTTTCATGTTATGGCAAACTCGCCTGCTATAGATAATGCCTCCTCGCTGCATGCGCCGGAAAATGATTTCGATGGAAATTTTCGTCCTAGAGGTAATGGATATGATATAGGGGCATTTGAATTCCCTCGCACTATTTATTATGGTGTGGACACCATTCGGCCAGATGAATTTTCTTTTCTGAAGAATTATCTGGGAGGAAATCTTGCAGGAATTGCTTTAGAATGTAATGTTGAGGAATGGGAGAATGCTCTGAAGGAAGCGGAGGAAAATGGAATAAAGCTTATAATATGGCCTCTTGGTCATGGACATCAATACACTTCATGGAAATGGAATGGCTCAGAATGGGATATTTCAGAAGGTATGGAAGTGCTGGAATATGCAGAAGAATATGTTATGTCAGGTGGTTCAGCACTTCTTGCTGTGTTAATGTCACATGAACCTTTCTGGAATGATGGAAATCCATTTACAACGGAGCAGATGAAGATGCTGTATTCTAAGATAAAAGAAATTGCCCCACATGTAAACTTATTTGTCGCTTTTGGATGCCTTTCATGTTTTGATAATAATCCGAGCACGAGAATAGAAGATGGAATTGCAGATATAGCTGGAATATGGCTCCATTGTTTTGGAGGAGCAGAAGGGAGCCAAGAAGATGCTCTAAAAAGGATAGATGAAGATTATGCATTGATAAGGGAAAAGGGATTGAATATGAAACTTTTCTTTGCAATTCAATCCTTCGGGATAGAAGGAACAGATTATAGAATGCCTTCTGCCTTGGAAATGCTTGATTTTGGCAAAAAAGTTTTTAATAAAAATAAGCTCGATGGTATTTTCTGGTATCCGTGGGACAATCCAGCTGGTTATACAGAATGGCTCAGCAAGGAGAGGTATGACAATGATGGCAAAGATAGATGGCAAGTTGTAAGGCAGTTGGCGGAGATATACATGAAAGGCAATGAAAGCACTTTTTATGCATCCATAGCAAAGCCAGAAAATGGAAAAATCTACTTTATGGATAGGGAGATAATGGCATTTGCTGGTGAAGGAGCAATTGTCATAGGCGGAATAACTGTAGAGGTGGATAGTAATGGGAACAGAGTGGAGTTTTACGTGGATGATGAGCTGAGATTTGTTGATGATGCATCGCCTTATGAATGGCTATGGAATGAATTTGCTTTTGGACAACATGAGCTTAAAGTAATTGCTTATGGAGATGATAATGAAGCAGAGGATGCAATGAACTTATGGAAGTTTTTATAAACACAATAAAAAACCTTTTTCTTTGCCCTGATTTCAAAACTCATTCTAATGCTCTAAAAATTTCTTTTTCATCTGCTATTTCGTCTTCTTTTTCAACCTCTTCTTCCAGAACAATTTTATTTACGAGTTTTGAAGTATATCATCATGTTAATTTTTCTTTGAGAAACGTTTCGATATCTTCTTCATTAAGTCTTAAGAGTTTTTGCAACTCCTTGTATTTTAAAGTATATGAAAAGAAGTAGCATTGATTTGCAATTGATTTGGAATAGATTTGGGAAAGACTTTGGTAAATTAATATAAATTGAATGCGATTTATATATCATGAAAGGATTAATTATATTTGGAATTTCTTTCATGTTTTTGTTTAATTTACCATATATTCAATTAAATGATGAATTTTCTATTGCCACTAATGACGGAATCCAAATAAATTTTAATGAAGATGGCGATATCACATGCATAATCATTGATGGAAAAAATATAACCAGCGAAACATGTCATCCATTTTGGATAAGAGATTTTACACCTGATTATGAAATAAATAATTTGGTCTTTAATCCTAGTTTTGAAATTGACGAGGATGGCGATGGCATAGCAGATGGATGGCAGGCATATGCTCTGCAGGGAGAGATGAATATCTCACTGGATATGAAAAATACACATACAGGCCACTATTCATTAAAAATGTATGCTCCGTCTGCCAGCAAGCCAAACAAAATGGCTTACTTATCATCTGCAATAGACATTGAAGGCACAGAAGAATACTGCCTATCCTTGTTTGCAATGAATGATTTTGGCTTTCTTGACTGGTGGACCATCTCGATGTATGCCTATTGTATATTCTATGATGAACAGGGAAATGAAATATCACAGGAAGAGATGGAGATTCATCACACCGTAAATTCCTGGAAGCAGTTTTCAAAAATTTTTATCTCACCGCCAGAAGCAAAAAAGGCAAGAATATCGCTCGTCTTTAGCGGACCAAAAGACAATACACCGCCAGGAGCAAGCGAAAGCACAGCATGGTTCGATGATATATATCTTTATAAAATGCCTGAGAAAACTAAAATGAGGGCTGCTGAAGGAGAGATGAAGGAGATAGGAAATAAGCTTTTTTATGAAGGGAAACTTGGAGAACTTGATTTTACTGCAAACTACGAAAGCAAAGGTGATTATATAGAAATAAATGGAGAAATTCATGGTAATGAAAAAGAGGAAGCTATTGATGTTTATTTTTTTCTTCCTATAGATGCGACTCAATGGAAATGGTGGGATGACATCAGAAATTGGAGAGAGATTGATGATGGAATATATCAGATGGTTGTAAATGCAGATGAAAGCAGTTATCTCCCCATGTCACCATATCCTCTTTCCTCAATAACCAATGATGTTGGTATCTCAATTGCCATTCCTTTATCAAAACCTTGTATTTTCAGAATTTTTTACGACGCAAATTTGAATAAATTTGGAATATCCTTTAGTTTTGCTCTTTCACCTTTAACGAAATTTGATAATGTGAATTTCACCATCTACATCTATAAATGTGACGCAACTTGGGGTTTCAGAAGTGCTCTAGACAGATATTACAAATTTTTCCCGGAATATTTTAATGGGGGTGTTGAGGAAAAATTCAGGAATTGTTCTGGTGATTTGGCTGATTTCGGAATAAGGGCTGTGCAAGGGCATTTTGAAAATGAAAAGCAGGCTAAATTAATACCAGAATATAATGCAGAAAATGTTTATGTGGCAGAATATACTTTACCCACTGAAATAGGACTTGCTTCCCTTCAGGGCATAAATGAGCCTTCTCCAGATTATGAGGAATTTATAAATCTGTTTGATTATTATGCGAAAAACGGGAGTTATTTTGTAAAAATGAAAACTTTGGCTGCAAGGAACTCCACAATGCTGGATATAAATGGAGACATCATTTTGGGAAAAATTTTGAGAGGACCAAATTGGGCTCCTGATTCATGGGTGGCAAGAATTCCACTCAATACTGACCCAGAGTTACCCAACTATAATATTGCTGAAATGATGCTTGAAACCATAGAACTCGCTTTTGAAAATGCTGAAAAATATGGAGGTGTAATAGACGGAGTGGAAAATGACAATTTCATGAAAATGTGTACATATATCGACACTAATACCTTACATTTTTCATATGTGGATTATCCCCTTGTTTACAGTCCCAATAATTTCAGACCAGGCATACATGGGATGACAGTGATGATTGAATATTTGCGACATCTTTCCAACTGGCTGAAAGAAAATTATCCAGAGGTAAAATTAAGCGGAAACTGTGTTGAGAGAGGAGTGGCATCTTTTGGTTTTCCCTATTTATCTGGCCTTCCTTTTGAGATGGGTTCTTTAACAAGATGGAATTTCAATGACACTGAACTTAACTACAGGCGAAGTATGGCTTATCATCGCTACATAGCGGCGCATCAATGCAATAAAATGTATGATGAACATGGCAATATAATTATGCCATATGTCTATGAATACATAAATGAAAGCCTTTTTTATGGGATATATCCTCTAATGAAGGATGACTTCTTTGAAAATTGCAATTATGAAGTAGCTCGTCCTGTTTACAAAAAAGTGATTCCTTTATTGGATGAATTGTATTCTGCGGGATGGGAACCTATAACATATGCTGAAACAACTCAGGGAATATGGATTGAAAGATTTGGAAATGGCAGCATTGTTTACTTCACTGTAAGAAATAATGATAGCACAGCAAAGGAATATAAAATTACAATAGAAGCAAATAAAGTAGGAATTGAAGGGAATGTTTTCATTATGGAAATGCTTTCTAAAGCTAACATTTCATATGAATATGAAAATGGCACCATTACTATTCATGATGAAATTGATGCAAAAGAAACAAAGGTTTTCAAAATTTCCAAGATGCCATTTTTATCCATAGAAATAATAAAGCCAAAAGAGGGATGGCTTTATGTTTTTAACAAGCCAATAATGCGAATTGGGAAAACAATCGTGATAGGAAAAATATTGGTGGAAACAAATGTTTTTAGCAATGTTGCAATAGAAAAAGTGGAATTTTACGTAGATGATAAACCGAGGTATATAGATACTGACACTCCTTATGAATGGCTATGGAATGAAAAAGCTATAGGAAGGCATGAGATAAAAATTATTGCATATGATATGGAAGGAAATAAGGCA
>CAZNGK010000124.1:0-4898 GCA_964572575.1 uncultured Thermoplasmatales archaeon
TTCCAGTTCATTTTCTCCCCAAATTGAATATTATTACGCTTATTTCATCTTCTGCCTTATTTCCTTCCATATCATATGCCACAACTTTTATCTCATGTCGTCCAAAGGAAAATTCATCCCATAGCCATTGATACGGGAAATCATCATCGATATATTTCAATTCATCATCGATATAAAACTCAACTTTTTCTACGCCATGTGGTGCATAAACATCTGCCTTTATTGTTATTTTCCCTATAATTATGGGTTTATTTGCAGGCAATACTGCTTTATCAAAAATATAAACTGCATTCTCTGGCTTAGTTATTCTTACAGATATGTTACCTTCTTTACTTTCCAGCACTATAATATCATATATTTCAAGCAAAGGAACAGTGATGTTTATGTAGTTGCCATTTTCATGCAATGCTATGCTCATATTGTCATCAAAATCGGGAGAAATAACATAACAGCTTTTTATTTCAAAATTTGGTTTCCTTATACTTATGTTAATGTTTTTCTTAACAACAACTTCATCATTCCATTTTTTGTAATCATAATTTACTAGATGAATGACCGCTCTATTTTTATTCCCCTGCAAATATGGATATGCAATAACCTTTCTATCTGCATTTTTAACATATAATGGCGCTTCAACATGATTTTTTACAACATTTTCTACCTCTTTCCTCAATTCATCATCATAGTTATGGAAATAATCATATGCAATATCGTGCATAAAAACGAATGAGCCATTTCCATATTCAATTTCTCCTTCTTCGACATTGAATCCTAAGGCATGAGCATCAAAAACTACTGCTTTGCCTCCATGCTCCACATATTGGAATATAATATTCTTCTGCTTTTGTGTAATATTCAGAACATTGGGAATGAAAATCATGTCATATCTCATGAGTTGCTCCAACACAAGTCTTTCTTCCATGTAATAGCCATCTCCATCAAAGATAACCTCATAAGGCATGTTTACCTCAGCCAGCATTTGAGCCAAGCCAAGATAGCTATCACTTTTATTTCTCATTCCCTCTCCATACAAGTAAAGGATTGCAACTGGGCTATCGATAGTTCCTTCATATAACTGCCTGTGCTGCAAAACAAATTCATATATGTCTGCACACCCTAGCCAGTCCGATTCCTTCCCCCACACTCTTATAAACCAATTCACAAACGCACCACGATTAGCATACGCTTCTGCACATAAAATGGAAAGATAGTTGCGATATGAACGAATATTGTCTCTTGCAATATAAGCTGCCTCATCTGCTCCAAGTAAAATCACAGCTGGAGCATGCGTTGAGGCATAAGCTAGCTTTTCCCATGCCACCCATTTGGCACGAGGTAGCGATGGTAAATCTTCATCTGCAAGAGCAGAATATTTGTTTTCAAAAGTGAAAAAGTCGAGTAAATCAGCAAAAAGCAAGCCTTTGCTCCAGTAGTCGCCGCCACGGGGTGTGCCAAGTGCATAGGAGTTGGCGCCAATGGCAACATATTTTCCCTTTTCCCCTGCATATTTCCTCAATTCTTCTATAAGACGTTTTTTTGCCTCAAAATTTCCCTTTTCAAGAAATTCAAAGTATTCTCTATTAAGTTCATCTGCCTTTATTCTCTCATAATATGTGAGATACATGGTTTGCGCTATTCTGCTTTTTAAATCATATGAAGATATATTATCTATGCCAAAAATTTGCTGAAGCTCATCATTGCTATATTTATCTGCCAGAAATTCTCTGAACTTTTCAATTGTGCAGTTGCTGAAACCAGGGGCATCAAGCCAGTCAATATATTGAGAAGCCCACTGATATAATGGAATAAAAGTTGAGCCCTGTATTTCATCGAGCACAATTAAATCTGCCCCAGCATCTATAGCTCTTTTTCCATGTTCAATGCACCAGTCAATGAAATCGTCATTTAAAGCATTCATCCAGTAAGAAGAGGCTTCATAATCCCAGTAGCACAGCTTGCCATCTATGCTTCTGCAAGCCCATTCTTCAAGTTTGTCTCCCTGAAATGAACGATGCCCTTGAGTGGTCAAGATAGTTGCAGGCACAAGTAATCCTTGCTCATGCTGAGCCTTCACAAATTCTTCATCTGATTCATATGTTTTACCAGAGAGAAGAGATTCTAAATATCTGCCGAAGGCAAATGGCGAGGAAAGATTGGCAGCGAAGAAACCATTCCACAAGCCATTTACTGTGATATGAAATTTTTGAACATCATCTGGTGACAGAGCAACCATGTCATATACCTGTATTTGATTGAACCAATTTTCATCTTGATTAACCTCTTCAGAAAAATGATTGAATGATGAGCATACTTTTATAGCTTCATTAAGGTTTAAAAAAGTGGGTAGAAGCATAATTATGGTAATTACTATTAATTTTTTAGGCATTTTTATCATCAATATATTGTCATCGATATAAAAAACCATCTCATTATCAAAAGAAAATGTAAATGAGCTTGTAATTTCATTATTTCGATAGAAATCCTCAATTTTTACAATTGTTTCAGTTTATCTGTTAAAAATAGATGAATTGGATAGAAAATGATAAATGTATTTATTAGCAAATCATTTAGAGGAGAGGAAATGATGCGATAATAGCCCTTCTCATTAGCCCATTTCATTCTTTTATTCCTATAGCATAAAATTGGGGAAAAAAATTAAACTGTATGCCTTCTTCAATTGATTTCAAATAATGTTTTTCCCATTTTTTTATCTCTTCTTCACTCAAACCTTCTCTTTTCAAAACATTCCAGTAGAATTGACGAGCTCTCATATACGATTGTTTATCTTCTTCACAACTCCATATTCTTTTATTTCCCAATCCGACTTTTGTCTTCAATCCTGCTTTTATAAAAAGCATCCTGAGTTTTCTGCCAATGTAAGGGTCTCCTCCTCTATTTTTAATTGCTTTTCCTGCAAATATCTCATCCACTCCGGGATAAGGAGGCCAGTGTATCTTTCCTCCAAAATCTGGCTCAAGAGTGGCTACCACTTTTCCTCCTTTTTTTGTCACTCTAACCATTTCATTTATTACTTGTTGCGGCTCTTTTACCCACATGAATAGAAGATTACAAACAACAATGTCAAAAGTTTCATTTTTAAATGGAAGATGATGTGCGTCTCCAAGATATAACTCTACATTTCTTATCCCTTTTAGAACCTTTTTCGCTATTTCTATCATATCTATTGAGTCATCGATTGCAATAACTTGTCCATTTGTATGATTGCATACGTCCTTTGTCACTGCTCCTGTTCCACATCCGACATCTAGTATAAGTTTTGCATCTTTTAAACCTGCCTCAATGTAAATAGGGTGCCTTTCCTCAGCTGTTTCTAAGGCTTGCTGTTCAAGTTTTCTTATGAAATGCTCAAGCTCTTCCTTACTTCTATTATGAGGCACAAGAAGATATAGTGAAGAGATAATTAATTTTTGGTTGAATTTTAAATCAGTGAATAATTGAATAATGTTTATGATAATATTTTTACGTGAAAACAGGGGAAAATTATAGTTGGAAAATCTGCAAACTTTTTACTCATTTTTCAAGAGATATTTTGAAGTTTTTATTGAATATTTTACTGAATCACATTTATTGAACATCACATTTTTATCATCCTCTTCTTTTCCAATATATGCTATGTATCATTATTTCAAAAGAAGATATTGCAAGCATGAATATAGCAAAATGGTTGCTCTCGCTGGAAAAATGGAAGGAAACGGAAAAAATTTATGTAAATGAAGAAAAATTGATTTATTTCATAGACGATATGCACATATACCACAATGATGTAGATAAAGAAATAGAGAGCTTGGGATATAGCATTGATACCATAATTTTTGCTTCCCGTCATGCTTCAGTAGCAGAGAAAAAGACACTTACTGTGCATCCTATAGGAAATTATAGTAAAGCTGAGTTTGGAGGAAAAGATAGTGAGCTTGTTCCCTGCAATCCACTGTTAATGAGAAATGCATTACAATTACTCAAAGAAAAAAATCTTGAAAAATATGAAGTTTGTTATGAAGCAACTCATCATGGTCCCTATTTAAAAAAGCCCTGTTTCTTCATTGAAGTAGGAAGCACAGAAAAGGAATGGAATGATGAAAGAGCTTGCAAGGCAATAGCTGAAACAATTCTGGAAATGGAAGAGAGAAAATATGATGTTGCCATTGGCGTAGGAGGCGGGCATTATGCTCCTCGCTTTACTGAAATTGCCTTAGAAAAAAGAATAGCTTTTGGGCATATTGCAGCTAAATACGCTGTGAAATATCTAAACGATGAAATGTTTGATAAAATGGTAAATGCTACACCTAACTGTAAAAAAGTATATTTTCATGGAAAATATCCAGAAATAGAAGAGATAAAGAAAAAGGCGATGGAGCATGCGTTGGCTATAGGCTGATTTTCTTGTTTTGCCATCCTATAACTATGGAAAGAAAGAGAAAAATTAATGAAAGAATGCCAAAAATCTTTATGCCTTCCATATCACCAGAGTAAAATGAGGCCAGGGTGAGAAAGAGGAAGAAGAAAAAGAAGAAGAGAAGAATGCCAAAATCTCTCCATGCAATAGCATAAATGTGAGCCCTTAAGTATGATTCTTTATCTCTCCTGTACCATTTTAGAGAGATGATGCTTATGACAAATAGCACAATGGCAGAAATAATTGTAATTACTCCAGCCCATATGTCGTAGAAGAGAAAAACAATGCCAGATAGCAATATTATAAATGAAAGAGGCACAGCAATTTTCAATCCAATTCTTACAAGAGTATCGTGCAGATCCATTTCAATATTTTATCTCAAACAATTTCTCTCCTTTTGGTTCCTCATATTCAACTTCTACTTTATCCACTCTTGCCAGCGGTGGGCCACGATGACACCATGAAATCATTTCCCTTATACTTT
>CAZNGK010000125.1:0-4894 GCA_964572575.1 uncultured Thermoplasmatales archaeon
AATAAAACAAGTAATGGCATTTTCCTCATAACTAACTGCATTATCAAAAAATATTTGCTGCTGCGGGGCTAATGATGTGCCTAAATATACATGATAGTAACTCCATGCCTCCTTTGTCAAATTCATTGCCTCATCAATTAGTTGACTGCTGGCAGAAAGAGTATACATCCATGTATCCCAGTTATCATATACAATATCCCAATTTACTGGAGGAGACGTGCCCCAGTATGCTATTACACCCCTGTATGGATGCTGACCATTGACGATGTTAGATTCAGTTTCATCCTCCGGATATGCACAGAAAGATACTGTATAATATTGGTTTGGATAGGGCATTATTCCAGATGTAGTTTCACATCTAACCCATCCATATTGAGGAGCATAATATTCAATAATATAGTGAGTTGAAAGCACAAATAGCACTCTAGCCGGTATTCCGTTTGCACGCATCAAAGCCCCTGCAAGATCCGCCTTGCCTGTGCAGACAGCATAATGATTTTTCAGTGTCGAAAGGGCGTCTTGGTCACTTCCTCCCTGATAAGGCAAAGTGTTTCCTGTGAATCTGGTAACTTTTCTTGCAATTTTATTAACATTATTTGTATATCCTCTAAGCGTTTTCGCCACCATTCTTATTCTCCCTTCGTCAACTGGTAAAAAATCTGTAGAAGATAGCCATTTTTTGACATGGGAGGGTAATTCTTCCTCTGGTATCAACTCAATATAAGATGGGAGGTCATTGTAATCTTTGCTTCTAACTATAGCCCATGCATACCAAGATATATTCACCATCTCAGTTGCTTTCATAGATATATTCAGGAGTGTGTTATTTCCAGAGTAACCATGGGCTATTTTAAAATTATATATTTCGCCTGGCGATTCGCACCATACATCTTCGATTATCAAAGGAGCTTGCTCGTCTTCGAGAAGAACAGGAGCATGACAGTATAAATTGAAAGGTTCTGGTGAGCCTCCAGCTGCATATCCTTCTTGCCATTTAAACAATACAAGTTCCTTAGTTTCCTCCTGAATAATATCCTTGCTCTCTTTTCTAATTGCCTGAGATTGTGGAAAACTGTCTTGCTTAATACTATCTTGCTTAATATATGCATACTTTAACTCAACATTTTTTCTATCAAAGTATGCTATATGAGGAACATTATTTGAATCTAAAGAAAGAGAGGTAGAAAATCCAATGTTTCCTGCATCAACAGCTTCAATGCTCCAGCTCTGTGTCTTAGCTGCATATTTTAAAACATCCTCTCCATAGTCAACATAGCTTATGCATGGATTATTATCACTGTCAACAGCTATTGATGCAAAACCTGGATCATTTAATTTCTCAATTGTTTCTATAGTCCAGCTTCCTCCATTTTTATATCCATACACGAGTTCATTATTGGAGTAATTAACAAAACATATATGAGGTACATCAACTGAATCAATTATTGAATCTAAAGGAATTCCTGTGGATGCAATATCGCTCAGCGTCCAGCTACTACCATATTTTGTTGCCATTTTAAGCATATCATTTCTCCAGTCATCGTAGAAAATATATGGTTGATTGCTTGAATCTAAAGAAAGAGAAACGAAAAATCCAACATTTCCTCCAGAAACAACAGTTTCTATATTCCATCCGCTATAGGTTTTTGTAGCATATTTTAATGCCCCATTATCTGGTGCCGTTCCCTCATGATAATCGATATAGGCAATATGCGGATTATTATTTGTATCAATTGCTATGGAAGCAAATACAATCCCTTCAGATGAATCAATAGCTTGAATTGTCCATGTTCCACTGTTTTTGACAGCATATTTTAAAATACCTGTATCGCTATCAACATAAGCTATATGAGGTTTACCAGTTGAATCAAGAGCAAGCGAACTGCATAATCCGTCGCATGAATCAATAATTTCTGTATGCCAGCTTGAACCATTAAGCCAAGCAATTTTCAGTCCATCCTCATTATAATAACTTATATAAGGGCAATTTGAAATATTAACATCAATAGAAACAGCTCCTCCTCCTGAATCAATCGATTCCTTGCTCCATACATTCATTTTGTTTGCTTCTAAGAGGAATAATCCTATTCCTGCCGCTCCAAAGAAATAGCCTGTATATCCTGCATTCCATTTATAGCCTCCGGAATCTTCAACTGCTGCATTTTTTATCCATTCTGCCGCTCCCAGTCCATAATCACGATATATAGGAATGCCTGTCAAGTTAAACATATCAAGCATGTAGTCGCCAATGCCAGCCACCCCATGACACATTTGTGCGAAAGAGGCTCCAGCCTGCGTCTCTGCTCTGGCATCTCTGATAATCCATCTGTATCCTTCCTCAGCTGTAATTGCTTGTTCAAAAAGCCATCCTGCTGTCTTTTCCAAAATGGTGAGATAATATGAATTGTTGGTGATTTCGTAAAGTGAAATAAAAGCAGTTCCTATTCCAGCATTACCATAGCACCAACCGGTATTATAATAAAATGGAGATTCTTCCTGATCAAGGCGATATTTCCATCTCCATTGCATATTTCCATTTCCTTCAATTACTGCCTCATGAACAATCCATTGAGCTGCTTTTTCTGCACAATCTAAATATTTCTCATCTCCACATACTTTATATAGCTCACTTAAAAAATAAACTGGACCAGCTATTCCATGACCAAAACCTGTTGATGTTATCCAATAATATGGAATATCTGAAGTTATCCACAAACAGCCATTTTTAATGGGTTTTGACATGTGAAGGGGATTGCCCATATCTGTTAAAAACAGAACTGGACAATTTCTTGCAGTAGAAATTAGCCAGTCGCCTCCTGTTTTAGCATAATTGAGATATTCTATATTTCCTGTTACATTGAAAAGCTCTAAGAAAAAGATGCCAATGCCTGCTGCACCCATTATCATTTCATATCCTGTTTCTATTCCATTTACACTTTCTATCCATCGAGCTGCGCCTTCTGCATAATTCAAGTATGTGGTATTTCCAAGTGATTTATAAAAATCGAGAAATACTTTACCAATGCCTGCTGCACCCTCATAAAATCCTGTAAAATATAAATTGGATGTCTCATTTTTTGGCCACTTGTATCCTCCGTTCTCACTTACAGCCATAGACATTAACCATTTCATTCCTCCCTCAGCATAATCGAGATATGTTTCATTTTCAGTTGCCTCATACATTTTCAGGAAAAAGAGAGAGATTCCTGCTGTGCCATCTAAAAGATGTGTGGAATACTCCTGCTCTGTCTCACTCACAGGCCATTTATATCCATCTCCAGCTGGTTCAGCCAAACTCATTAACCATTTTGCAGCTCCAGCAGCAACATCCCCATATACATTTTTTCCGAGATTTATCTTAACATTAAGGGATCGATTTTTATCCTCTTCTTTATTCTCTTTGCCGAAAGACGATCTATAATTTCCTGATGAAGAGAAACCATATTTTATAATTAGGGCATTATCCCCTTCAGAGCCTACAACATAAAAATTATCTCCATATACATCTATATCTCTACCCATGCCGCATTCGTCAGAATATATAATTTCATAATCAAGTATGTCACCAGCGTCACCATCTGCTCTTGCCACAAATATATTCCAATCTGATGGATAGGGTGTTGTGCCACATTCCTCTCCAGCTACATAAAGAGTTCCTGAATCCTCTTTTATGCCCTCCAGTTTGAAATGACCAAATGATGTATTCCATATTAAGGTGCCATTTTCACTGTATTTAAGAATGAGACCTGTAGCATCTATACCAGGAATATCACCAAAGCCTGAAATATATATGCTATCGTTGCTTGCATCTATTCCACACGCCTGCTGGCTACCTCTTACATTCCATATATTACTCCAGATGATGTTGCCATCGTTATCGTATTTTATTAAAAAGATATTTTCATCTCCGTTCTTATCCTGCGTTTGTCCAACAGCATAAATATAGTTATTTTCAACATCTATATGGGTTACTTCGCTATACATTTCATTACTTACGTTCCAGTGTTTTTCCCACTGTAAATTTCCATTTAGGCTATATTTCAAAACAAGTGCTTCACAATTTGATTGCCCACCTACATAGAGACTATTATTGTATACTGCAACAGAATAAGCAAAATCATATCTTGAGTTATTGTAATTTTTCGCCCAGATGATGTTGCCGTTGTTGTCATATTTCAATATTGAAATATTTGAATATGTAATGGCAGAATGCCAATCTGAGCCGTATCCAACAACATAAATGTAATCATCATAAACCTCTATATCCCATGCAACATCATATGGATATCTATTCCATGTTCTTTCCCAGATGAGATTACCATTGAAATCATATTTTAAAATAATAATATCATTTTCCTCGTAGGGAATGCTATTTACAGAACCTGCAACATACACATAGTCATTGTATACCTTCACACACGTAGCAAATGCATTTGAATACGTTTTATTCCATTCTTGATTCCATGATTTTGATATTGTAACTGTTTTTGAGGGAGACCACTCACTCTCCATCCCATATATATCTTTTGCTTTCACCTTTATATAATAGATTCCATCGGTTAACCAATTATGAGATGCATTTATTGTCTCTCCACTTTCATATGGTCCAAGCCAACTGCTATAGCTCCCATCACCCCAATCAAATAAGTAATACACGTCATCTCCATTCGGATCTGTTGTGGATGTAGAATATGTATAACATATTCCAGTAAAGCCAGTTGATGGACCAGATGGTTGAGTAGGTTGAGCAGGTGGGTCGCTTATATTTTCTCCAATTCTTCCATATGTTCTAAAACAAAAATCAAATTCTGGTGTCCATATCTCCCAGTTGGTGCCTTGATTCCATCCAATCCATGCATCTCCATTTTCATATACATCTTCTCCGCTTCCATAC
>CAZNGK010000126.1:0-4881 GCA_964572575.1 uncultured Thermoplasmatales archaeon
TGGGCACTGTAAACCCATTCTCCATTTGGATTGTAGAGGTGTATATCATAATCTGTTTTATCTGGGCACTCCAATACTACTTTTATTCCCTCTCCAGCATTTACATTAAAACTATACCAGTCCTCCCAGTCATTCATATCAAGATAGCCAATATATGTGCCTGGGGTTATTGACATTGCTTGGCTTATGGAGTTTCCTGCATCATGTCCAGAGCCAGCATCATTTTGTCCTTCTATAGTAACATCGAAAGTGTAACTTCCTTCCTCTGCTCCTTCCCCTGCATAAATATGAAGGAACCACTTTCCTGTTGAATCAGCGGTATATTGAGCTGTTTCTGCAGAAGTTCCTCCATTTGTTGATGTTGCCACCGGATTTCCTTCTGGATCACAGATCTCTAAATCAAAATTGGAAGTTGGAGTCATAGTTGCTGTTATTGTCTGTCCTTCACATACTGAGAAGAAATACCAGTCTTCCTCATCTTTTGGAGGGCTAAGCTGACCAGTTGTGCCTCTACCTGGAGCTCCATCTTTTGCTTCCCCTGGATAAATTGGCAACGCTCTCCTTGGCATATTTCCTACATCTACATTATATCCTGCATCATTTTCTTCGTCCAAGGTAAGTGTAGCCTCATCTGGATCTATTCTTCTGTAATGGTCAAGTAGAAATGCCTCTACCTTTTCATTATAATCATTATCTGGATGTGTACTTGTAATCTCCTTGTCCTCCACTGGCGAGCTTTTTGCAGGAGAAAAGCTGTTGGTTGTTGTTGTATTCTGATTTGTCAATCCTGTTATCATTCCTGATATCACTAATACTACCACAATTCCTATTGCTGCTTTCTTATATCCTTTCATCTTCAGCCTCCAACAAATAAATGAGAAAACATTTATATTTATTTCGATTCACTAGGTAAGATTTTACTGGGCAAGATTTTACAGGTTTGCTTGGTTAAAGCCACAATTTTATCCACGTCGTTGTAATAGCGGGCAGCATTTACAATTCCATCTAAGAGTTGAGGAGGATTTGGAGAACGGAAAAGGTCAGAGGAAATAATTGCTCCGTCTCCTCCCATTTGAAGTAAAAGAGATATATCTGCCGGTGTAGCTATTTTTAGAGCGGGAAACAGCTTAACATTTAATCCTTTTTCTTTTCCTTTTTCTACAAGCCATATTACCTCGTCTATGCTTCCCCATTCTGTTCTTAACATAGCAGCCCCTTCATCTGCACGAAGGAGAGCTTCCTCCATGCTATTCACTTTACACATAAAAGGAATAGAAAATTCTTTCTTATTTATATGCCTAATATTATTTGGATTGCTTTCATCAATAATGTGCACTCCCATCTTTTCAAGAACCCTTGCTTCCACATGGTGACCTATACGACAACTTGCAATTACAGGCAGAGAGACTGCGTCAATTGTTTCTGCTATTAATTCAACATCAAAATTTCCTATGAAAATTGCATTAACAAATTTATCAACACTTATTGCCTGCTTCACATCAGTAACTTCAACAATAATTCCTTTTTCTATACTCTCAAGGATCTCGCTCATCAAAATGAAATAATCCTTCCTATAAAAATGTAGTGAAAAGTGCAGGGGGTGGGAATTTCAAGCAACTTGCTTGGCAAGTTGCAATTCGAACCCACGAAGGACTTCACCACAGGATATCCCATCGAACCCTTTTTATGGTAAGATCTTAAGTCCTGCGCCGTTGGCCTGGCTTGGCTACCCCTGCACAACGAAAAATATGTTTCTGTATAAATAATTAATGAAGATGACTGTTTTTGTAAAATAGTTAAAACACAAATTAAAAGTAGGCACAAATTCAGGGGCTAAACAACTATTTGTTTTAAAATCCTTTTACTTTGCCACTTTGACTGATGGAGAAATTATTATTCCATCTTATCAAGTATCCAGTTTATAACAGCTATGCAATGACTGCTCAGATAAGATTTTTTTCCCAAGGAAATGGGTATAGCCCCATACTCATAAAGCAATTCTTTTTCTTCCTTTTTCAGATCTTTATGGTCACCAAGAAAAAAGAATGACTCATTGTTTATTTCCACATCTTCAATATATTTTCCCTCCTCGTCGAGTAGATAATATTTCTTGTCCTTATTTTCCTCCAGCAGTTGTTCAAAATTTTTCCTGCTTACAAATATGCCAGGTGTAGATTCAATTTCTTTTCCCTCTTCCATCCTTTCAATAGCTTTTTTAATGAAAATGGCAATGCTTCTTTCATCTGGAGAAACTTTCCTTAGTTTGCTTCCTTCAAGTCTTATGTAGACGGGAGGAGAAGGCTCACCATGTAAAATAGTATGAAAGACTACATCTCTCCTTATATCGTGGGAAAGCCAGAAAGATGCATTAATGCATCTTGCCAAAATGTCAAGCCTGCCTGCTGAGCCTGGCAAATCCTTCAGATTAATTTCTGGCGTAGTCACTGCATGAGATTTAACATAGAAATGTCTACAGGTAATCATCTGGATTCAATTTCATTGGCAAATCAGGTTTTTTGAAATTCTCCTTTTCTTTGTCCAGTGGAATGGTTAAATCGAAGCCAATTTTTGTTGTCTCCCTAGTTATAGGATCTGCAGAAGGATCGAGAGAGGAGCCTTTTTCCTGTTTTATAACCATATCCTTGCTTCCCTGAAAGCGAGTTGCCATAGCCCACTCTATCTGTTGCCAGTCATGGATATCGATATCATCATCAACAACAAAAACATGTTTCATTGATTTGTGTCCTCGAAACGCAGCTTCTATGGCTTTCTTTCCATCTTCCTCATGTCTCTTTTTGATGCTCACAACTCCATGAAGCCAGGAGCAACCGCCCGGCGTAATGTACACATCCTTTACCTCACATACTTTTGAAACTTCATGGAATATAGTTGGCTCTTTTGGTGTACCCATAAGTGTTTTATGCTCAAGTCCCCCAGGCAATAAAGCGTGATAGATTGCATTTTCCTTTACATATATTTTCTTTATATTTGCTACCTTTTGTTTCCTGATAATGTCAAAGGTTTCTGTTAAATCCAGAAAAGGACCTTCATCATGCATTTCATCTGTTATTTCAGCAATCATTATAATTTCTGACTCTGGCACCTTATGTCCATCTATTTCAACCAAATGAGTTGGTTCTAAAGCATTGGCTATTGCAAGTTCATTTATTTCAGTGGCAGCAGAAATTGCAGAAGCTATTGCAACAGAAATTGGATTTCCAATACATATTGCAAATTCCTTTAAACCGCGCTCAATATACTTGTGGAAGTCGCGGGGTAAAATACGCATAACAACTTTATTTTCGCTGACTACCATCATACGATGATATGAAGCATTCAAGCCGTATTCTGCATCATTGGCAACAATTATGGCAGATGAAATATATTTTCCTCCATCCTGAGGATAGTGGAGTAGTATGGGTAAATCATTCAAACTTTTCATCTCTTTGTATCCCTCCGCCTTCTTTACCTCTGGCTCTATTGGTCTTTCAATTGCTTCAGTCATTTTTCTAATCATATCTTTTTCATCAATGCCAAGTCCTTCAGCAAGCAGGCTCCTGCTACTGCACACATTTGCAGCTACAGGCATTTCATATCCAGCCACATTTTCAAAAAGCAGTGGCTTTCCGTCAAGCATTTTCATAAGTGTAGAAATTTCATATTCGACACTAACTTCTTTTTTTATTTTCAAAAGTTTTCCCTTCTTATCCAGATGCTCAATAAATTCACGAAATTGCATGATTGATATACTTTTTTGTTTTTAATGTTTTATTGTTGATTTTTGTTTTAATTCTACTTTGATTGCAATTATTATTGCAGTCTATGATTATTATTCCTCTCTGAATCATCAATTCAATCGATTGCCAGTGAAATTCATTCGGTTTATTTAGATTAAGTTTTGGGTGTTGACAACATCAATCATTTAGCAACATCAATTATTCATTTTTCATAAAGTTTTATCACAAATCTCTCTATAGAATCTGCTATATCTCGCCAGTTTGTAAATATCCAGTGGCATCCTTCATGGATTTCATATTCTGCCTTGTATTTTTCTGCTATTTTCTCAACCATTTCTGGAGGAGAAGCTTTGTCTTCCTTAGTTGCAATAAACAGCATGGGACATTTAACCCTGCCCTCATCAACACTTATTTTATTCATGGCAAGCTCATATGATACAACTGGTGAATCCTTCTCCAGCTTTTCATATGCATTTCTTGCCTCTTCTTCGCTGAGACAGTTCAAGTATAGTTTTTTGGAAAATGAAAAATCTGGTTTAAAGGGTTTTTTTGCAACAATTTTTGGTAAAAATTTTATGTAGGAAATTTTTATCTTAAATTTTATCCCTCTTGGAGGAGCAGGGCATATGCCAATGCCTCCTCTAATTTTTGTTTCTTCAGCTAATTTCTGCACAATAAGCCCACCCATTGAGTGCCCTATAACTACGTCATCTTCATCTACAATCTTTTTTACTTTGTTTACATAGTCCTCAAAGGATGCAGTGTACAAGTTTAATCCTTCTTTCAAATTTATTGCTCCACATGAAAAATTTCTATTACTGAAATGCTTAATAAAATCGTTCCACATGCCAGCGTTGCCCCACATACCATGAACAAAGACAAGCATAACTAAAATCTGCAAAATGCTTTTAATTTTATTGGGGATATGCTTTTTATGCTTTGTTTTTAAAGGCTTATAAATAATAAATGATACAAATAATGAATCAGACTATACTAAGTGAATGACAAATGAATTAAATTATTTCCATATCTATGCGAAATCAAATTACGAATGAAAATAGCTTCCTCTCCAAAAATTGCTGAAATCACAGGCAATCGATAAATTTATATTTGCTCCTGAATTTAAAAATACATGGCAAAGAAA
>CAZNGK010000127.1:0-4820 GCA_964572575.1 uncultured Thermoplasmatales archaeon
ACTGCAGTGGTTCATATTTTGGAGGTGATATGATGGGCGTGCCTCGCTACTGGAGGGAGATACCTTCAAGATATAACCTTATAGGCAAGAAATGTGGTGTATGTGGAAAAATTTATTTTCCTCCAAGAAGCATATGTCCAACATGCAGGAGAAAGTCTGCTGGAAAACTGGAAGATTATAAGCTGAATGGTAAGGGAACTGTTGAGAGCTTTACAATTATAAGGGTGCCACCTCCAGAGTTTGAAGGAAAGTCACCATATGCAATTGCTTTAATAAAAATGGATGAAGGATGCTATTTGACAGGGCAAATTGTAGATTGCAATTTAGAAGATATTCATATAGGCATGAGAGTTGAAGCATGTTTTAGAAGAATTCAGGAAGATGGCAAAAGAGGGGCAATATATTATGGCTATAAGTTCAGAAAAATAAGTTCAGAAAAATAGAGAAGAATAAATCCAAAGTTATATCAAACCTTTTAAAAGTGAATGAAGGAATCGTGGATGAAAAGATATTTTGCGCCATCTGTTTTTTATTAAATAGGGATTAACGAATGATATAGTAAATGTTTCAATAAAGTTTAAAGAAGCTAAAGGAATTACTATTAATGGAAAAGAAGATAGTTTTAGTAGTGGATGATGAAGAAACTATGCAGGAGCTTATAAGAAGAAATCTTGAAAAGTGTAGTATACCCATTGCAGTTTATAGCGCAACAACTGGGGAGGAGGGGGTAGAAAAATATATTAGACTTTCAATGGATGGGAGAAAACCTCATTTGGTAATTATGGACTTAAATTTGACTCAATGGGGAAAAGGAAAAATAGACGGCGTAGAGGCAACAAAAAGAATTCTGGAATTCGATCCGAAAGCAAATATCTATGGCTATACTGCATGGTTTGCCACAACATGGGCAAAGAAACTTAAGGAGGCAGGAGCGAAGGAAGTTATAGAGCGAACCATTTTGCCAAGCGAGTTCAGAAAAATGATAGAAGATATATTGAAAGGGATGGACGAATGAGCAGCCAGATTAGGCAACTCTTCCCATTCTGAATGCTCCAGTAAGCCTTATTTCTTCTCCTTCCAATAAATAGTCGATCCAGTGGCGTGATATAACTTCTCCGCATCCCTGAACCCTTAACTGCATCCTCCCTCCTTCTTCCCTCATTTCAATGACTCCATCCATCAGATGTTTTATTGTTTGCACTTCTATTTCTTCATGCATTCCTCTTGTCATGCTGAAAAGAGAGGTTGCTCCCATTCTTTTACTTATTCCACTTAGCACCTGCAAAAATCTGAATACAGCTTTTGCATCAGAGTATACTATCAAAGTAGACAATGAATCAAATATTATTCTGCTGGAACCAGCATTTTCTCTCTGAGCTTGAATGATGGATGAGGCTATCCTTTCTCTATTGACTGGACTATCTATAAATGTAACTGCTTCATCACTTTCTTTAAGCTCGACACTCTGGGAATATACATCAATGTATTTTACCATTCCATCTTTTTCATATTTTTCATAGTTTGCATCGAGCTTTCTCATATCCTTTCTCATATCAGAAAAGGAGGTATCTGTTAGCACAAATATTATTCTCTCTCCATTTTCAAGTCCTGAAAGGGCAAATCTTTTCAAAATAATTTCTTTTCCTATGAATGGAGGAGCATATATCAGAACATTGCTTTTTAATGGAATTCCTCCTTTAAGCAGTTCATCGAGCCTGTCTATACCTGTCTTAGCTAACATTTCCATGCCTCTCTATCTCTTCAATAAGTTTTTCAAATGCCTCAAAAACTCCTTTTCCCTGAGTTGCAACTGTCTCAACAATTGGAATATTGTATTCTATTCCCATCCTCATTCTTATTTCATCTTTTCTGAGAGCCCCATATAAATCCTGTTTGTTTGCAACTATTACATAGGGAATTCCTTCAAACTTATTTATCATATTTTTTGCAATCGAAAATTCATGTGGCTTTGTTGAATCAACTACCACAAAAAGTCCTGTTGAAGAACCTCCCATTTTATCAATTAATGGGAAGAATCTTTCCTGTCCAGGTATTCCAAAAACATCTGCTCTATATCCCTTATAGTCAACTACTCCATGCTCTAAGCCAACGGTGGCACCAAGCCTCTCTACAGGTGTAAATTTTTTTGAAAGAGCTCTTATAAAAGTAGTTTTTCCAGCTTGGTATGGACCAATTACTGATATTTTTGGTATATATATTCTGATTCCCTCTGGTTTAAAAACTTTAAATTCAATGCTTCTGTTAGTTTCTCCATCCCAATCCAATTTCTGTATTTGTATGCGCTGTCTGCTTATTTTATCCTCAACTATTTTAATTTCAATAATTGCATTGAACAATCTTTTTATCCTGTACAGTATGCCTTCCTTGTATGGCCATGCAATGAAATTGTATATGGAAACGAACCCAGCTTTCTCCATTTCCTTGTTTATCCTTCCTATTCCTTCCAGTGCATCTCTTTCTCCGCACAGATCCATTATATTAGAAAGAGAATCAAAGACAATGACACCTCTTCCCTCTATTTTCTCCATTATTTCGAGTAAGACATCTTCATAGCTTCTTATGTCATGTGGCTCCTCCACCACATATTTTTCTTCTGTTGGAGCTCCAACAAGAGAGGAGTAGCCATCAACAACAATCAGCTTTTCATATCTCCTCCTATCCCAGTTAAATTCATTGAACACCCTGTCAACATTTTTTGGAGAGGATTCAGAAACAATGTATATGCCATACAATCCCTTTTCCAGATTGTGATGAAGAACATGCACGCCTATGTTGCTTTCCTCCACCCCGGGTTCAATATAAAATAGAAGAGATTTTCCCTCAGGTATACCTCCAAGATATTCATCCAGCTTCGGAATGCCAGTTTCAATCATTTTTTTCACTTAAAATTTCATTTATTTTTTTCGCACTCTCCTCTATTACCTCGCAAATTTTTTCTACATCAGAAGTTGTCACAACAGCAAGCATGGCATGGGCGCCAGCTCCAACAGCCACTATCTTTTTATTTTTTCCTTCAACCACAATTCTTTTTGGCACACCTCCGTTGACTTCGTCCAGGGCCACTTCAGCAGAGCTAAGTAGAGTTGCAGACATTGCTGCAAATGTTTCTGCATGCACATCTTCAATATTTGTATATATTAGTATGCCATCTCTAGTAGTGATAAATCCTCCCTCAATATCTGCGTTTGCTTCCAAATCACTAAGTATTTTTTTATAAGCTTCTTTCATATTCCCCGAGAAATATTATAAAAACCCTAATAAAACTTTCTAAATATTACGAAAACAGGTTTCGACTTTCCATCCTTTCATTTACTTGAATTCTTCCTTTCCTTTTATTTTATCCATGCTGTAGTTGCCATATTCAATTTCCGGTTTCTTTTTTATTGCATAGAAAATTGCCAGAGAAATAATTAAGATTATGAAAAGTATTGAAAATATCACCAAGCTCATTAGAAATAAGTGGAGAGCAGGGAAAATTGATATTTCATTTTTCACTATGATTGCCAATCCCACAGAAACGAAATAAATGGCTATGATTAGCAGAGCAAATTTTGCAACATTCATCTTCCCAATGTCTCATCAAGGAATGTTCCAAGCACCCCACTTCTCCCAGATGTCTGCTGTTGTGGCAGGAAAGGAGCTAAAGCCATTGCAAGATTGTGCAGAGTCATTGATTGAAGCAATATTTTTCCAGGGCCGGTGAGAGTGGTTAAAAATAAGCCCTCTCCTCCAAAGAAAATTGTCTTTATTCCTTTAACGCGCTGAATATCATAGTCAACGCTTGCCTCCCAACCAACAACACTTCCAGTGTCAACCTTTATTTTTTCTCCCTCCTTTAACTCCATTTCTATGAAATCGCCGCAGGCATGAATAAAAACTAAGCCTTTACCACTGAGCCTTTCAAGAATAAATCCTTCGCCACCAAAGAAAATTGAGCCTAAGCGGCGCTGAAAGGTAATGCTAAGCTCAACGCCATCTTCTGCACAAAGAAAAGCATCTTTTTGAACAATGAATTCGTTACTTCCATCAAGCTCTATTGCTTTAATTGTTCCAGGAGCATTTCCTGCAAATCCAACAAATCCTTTTCCTCCTTGAGGAGAAAATTCAGTCATAAATATTGTTTCTCCTGCAAATTTCCTTCCTATGGCTTTAAGCAAACCTCCTCTCATCTTTGCTTCCATTTTGATATTTGGGCTCAGATAAACCATTGAGCCAGCTTCTGCATACACCTTTTCTCCTTCTTCAAGCTCAACAGTAACAATCTGTAAATTATCTCCTGTTATCTTATATTTCATTTTTTCCCACCACTTAGAGATTGCAACAGGAGATATAAGTTTTTTTGATTTTCATTTAGCCATGGAAATTACAAAATTTAAATACAGACAAAAGATTTCGTCATAGGATGTCTTACTTAACTTCTTCAGAAGAGGTAGTAAAAATAGCTTACGAGCATAAATATCAGTTACATCCAGATGTTTTGGAATTTTTAAAAACATTAGATAAAGAAAAAGTTATGGAAATTTTAGACGCATTGCAAAATAGATTTCCAGATATACTTGTTGTAGAAATGAAACATATTGAAAAAATTAGGAGAAAAAAATCTGAGAAAAAAAATGAATTTGAAGGAAAAATAGAGCAAATTTATGATGGGAGTGGTCTTATTCAAAGATGCCCTAGATGTAATAGATGGATAATAGACAATTTTTGTGTGGTCCATGGAGATGTTGAAGGAATATGGGATTTGAGAATTAAAGCTAAATTTGAAAATGGAGAGAAAGGAAATAAATATGTTTTACTCT